>JBJTWN010000122.1:0-6390 GCA_046081785.1 Cyanobium sp. | reverse complement strand
ATGGAGATCGCTGGTGGTGGCGTTCATGGGAATCGGGCTGCCTGGGGGTGCCGCGTGGAGAGGTTTCAGCCTAGTGAGCGGCCCAATGGCAGCCATTGTCGCCGCCGGCCGGCCCACGGAGAAGGCAAACCTGGCTGGATGTCGTCTTCTTGGCAATGTCATTGAATGCTCAGCACCTTGGACAGTGCTGATTCAAAGTATCGATTAGATATGGTTTGTGATTGACTGCGCGATAAAATTATGCAAGCGGGCGCTACATGGTGGACATGTAGCAATTCGAAGCAACATCCGCGCGACAGCAAAGAGCTACGACTCCAGCGGCTAGGGAGGCGGGCCACCCTTGCTGAGATCCTCGGGCCGTGGTCGGCTTTTTGGCCGTGGATTGCTCATAGTCGCAGTAGGCGAACCTGGCCACAATGGGGTTCCAACTTCATCCCGAAAGGGCCCGCATCACCCCCTGGCTCAGATCCTCAGCTGAGCGTTTGCGGATCCACCAAGGTGCGCAGCTGGTCGGCTTCAACAATCTCAAAATCGTGGGCAAATGCCAATTGTGCCGCGCCGCGGAATCGCTCGCTCAGGACCCGATGGGTGGGATGTTGCAGGTAGGCAGCCAGATCTTCGACTGTTGCAAACTCGAGCGCCGTCAGGAACTCGAATTGCACGGGAGATAATTGATCGTAGGAGGTGCCCAGCACCCGGCGCCTCCCGACCCGTACACGGGCAATTTCCGGCGTTGACGTAAACGCCTCCTCCATCGCTCTAGCCATAGCCTCACGCTCTTCGTAGGACAGGGTGGGATGGGGAGTGAACAACACGAGGTGCAGGATCATCAATCCGCTCCAGAGGTAAGGGGAAGGACCCCCTGCAGACGAGCACCATCATCGCCCGTCTACCACTGTTCCGCCCTCACAGCTCTGCTTAGAGAGGCTCATCCGCCCCAAACCATTGCCAGAAGGTATCTGCCTGGAAGCTTGGGTCCGTGGTGTTCGCCATTGCCTCGGCCGGCAGACCCGATTCATCCAGATCCCATCCACAGGCATCCGCCTGGAGCAAGAGGTAGGTGGCCCGGACAAGGTCGATTGCCCAGCGCCCCTTCGCCGCTGTGACCCGGGCATTGAAAGCGGCGTCGATGATGGGTTCCTGGTCGTAGGGCTCCAGGTCCGCCAGGGCCTGCAGGATCCGAGCCCTGCGCTCGGCAAGGGATAGAGGGGCAAGTTCCCCAGACAGCAATGGCCTGCCCAGCACCAGCGATTGGCGGCCGAATCCGACAGGAAACTCCTGGCGTTCGGCTACCCCCGCAGCAGGGAGCCCACCACAGAAGCGCAGCGGCACGATCGGGCTGCCGCTGTCCATCGCCAGATCCGCCCAGACAGCGCTGATCGTCTCCACAGGCTGACGGCCCCGCATGGCCCTGGTGCCTTCCACATGAACCAGCACGCTGCGCTTGCCAAGGCGCAGGGCCTCGGCCATCTCCGCCAGCCCTTCAAGCATCTGTCGCTGATTCTGCCTCTCCACAAACACGATGGCCTGGCCATGGCTGGGGTCGTTCAACCCCAAGGCCAACCTGCCGACCCAGGTGTGCTGGTGCTCCTGTTTGGCCAGGGTGAGCAGCGGGGTGCCCAGCACCGGCGGCAGCAGGATTCCGGCCAGCACCGACTCCGCCGCCACCTGGTGATTGGCGACAAGAATCACAGGCCGGCCTGCCAATGCCTCGATGCCAGCCGAGTCGAGCAGACGCACCGCGCCGACGAAACGGCGGCAGGCCTCCAGGAACAGCGGCCGCAGGGAAGGCACGGCGCTCTGCCAGCGTCGCTCTCGCCACCAGCGCTCCACCGCGGCGAAATCCAGGCTTGGCGGTCTGTCATCGCAAACCACCGCCCGATCTGGGTCAGCGCTCAGCCGCAGGCGGTAGTCCAGCAGTGGATGGCAGGCTGTGCGCACCTGGCCGCTGGCGTCCACGCGGATGGCGCGCGGATGGGTGCGCAGGCGGGCGGCGGCGTGTTCCAGGGCTGCCACCTCGGTGAGCCTGCCCTCGGCCGCTTCGCGGCTGCCCCCCAGGCCGAAGATGGACTGCACCGTTCCCGGCAGCCAGTCCGCGCCAGCCAGAGCCTCCGCGCTGAGCATCGTGGTGCCGCTGTCGGCCTCTTCCTCGCTGAGCCTTGCGCCAGGCACGTAGACGCCATCGCGAAGAAAAGCACGCCGGGCCTCGGGCGCGAGCATTCCCAGGCGGGTGGCGGGGAAACAGGCTTCAACCAGAAGCATCTCCGCCCAGACGCTCTCGCCAACCAACCACTGCAACAGGAGCCTGGGGAACTGGACGGAACCGGCCAAACCTGCCGGCCGCACCCGCACCTCCAGGGTGCCCTGGCGTGGGGTCGGCGCGTAGACCCTGAAGCGATCGATACGGGCGGGATAGGCCACCTGGTTGGCCTCAACCTCCGGAAACCATTCCTGCAATCCGTCGTGGGGCACCCCGTGGAGGGCTCCGTCCAGCAGGACATGGGGGATGCGCTCCCTGCCGTCGAGCTCCGGATCGATGCGGATCACCAGATCGGCGCCGCTGCTGTCCCGTCGGCCGCTGATCAACCGGCGATAGGCAGGACCATGAAACAGCAGCCCACGGCCATAGGGGTCGTCAAGGCTGGGGGCGAGCGGGGAGATCGACGGTACAGCTGCCGGGATGCCGCTGGTGCCCGGTGTCAACTACCTTGGCGGCCCGCGTACCTAATTGTCGCTGTGCACGGTGGATCCTTTTTATTCAGGAGTCTCTACACAGAAGGGTAGTCAAGGCAATGAATGCATGCCAGGAAGTGCGAACCTCTCAGCCCTGCACCAGGGGGCAAAGTGCTCAGCGCCACCGCAGCCAGCATGACCTGACCGAGGCCGGCAGGAATCGCGTAGTCATCGCAGCGGCAGAACTGAGCTGGTGGATTAAGACACAGGCTGCTGCACATAGGATCAGAGGTCGCGCTGCACCAGATAGCCCACGCAGGAACGCAGCCAGCTGAGATCGGGGCCCTCGGGCACACCGGCAAACGCGGAGCCATCGAACTCGGAGAGCGCAGCCTCGGTGAAGGCCTGGGCCACTTGCACCGCCCAGTCGATGCTGCCGCTGGTTTCGAGAAGTTCATGCAGCCTGAACACCTCACGTGGCAGTCGCCGCTGGCGTGGACGACCCAGGAAGGCAGCGATCCAGTCGCGGTCGTTGGCGGAAACTGTGGTGAGGGCGTGGTAGAGGATCAACGTGCGCTTGCCCTCCCAGAGATCGCCATCGATCTCCTTGCCATAGCGGGCCTGCTGGCCGCGGAGATTCAGCACGTCGTCTGAAATCTGGAAAGCAAGACCAAGGAAATAACCAAAGCGATCGAAGCGATCGAGCCGCTGATCGGACGGGTCCACGAGCAGGGCGCCGATACGGAGGGGGTGAATGAAGCTATACCAGGCGGTTTTCTTAAGCACGAGACGCATGTAGTCATCGGGCCCCACATCAAGGGCATGGTCTTGCATCCAGCCCAGTTCCATCGCCTGACCCTCAAGGCTCTCGAGCAACATGTGATCCACTTCATCGAGCAGCCTGGGCAGCAGCAGAGGCGAGCCCTGCTCGGCGCTGCGTCGAAACAAGCCCATCGCGAGGGCGTTCATGGCATCACCGGCGTTCACCGCTAGGGGCAAGCCAAGGCTGCGGTGCAGGGTGGGGGCGCCGCGGCGGGTGTCGCTTTCGTCCTCGATGTCATCGTGCACCAGAAAGGCGTTGTGAAGCATCTCGATCCCGGCCGCCGCCGGCAGCGCGGCCTGGGGGTCGCCGCCAAGGGCACGGCTCGTGGCCAAACAGAGGGCGGGGCGCAGACCCTTGCCGGCGCGGGAGAGAAAGGAGCGGATCGGTTCGTAGAGATGACGACGGGGTTCGCGGTCAGGCACCCCGGAGTGGAGAGTGCCGCGAACCTGTTCGGAATACCAGGAGAGGCGGTCAAGAAAATCCTCAGGGCCCGGAAGGGGGGATCCACCTGAACCGGTGGGGGGGGAGGTGGCGGGGAAGTTGCCGTGGGATCCCTGTGGATCGGTGGGGAGGAAGGGTTCGATCGCCTGCAGACGCTCCGCCACTTGGGCCAGCAAGGGCGAGGCTTGCTGCAGGGCCGGCAACACCAAATCGAGTGGTTGGTCATCCCACGGGAGTCCGGCACGGAAGCGAAGGGCATCCAGATCGCGCAAAGGCTTGAACAGCTCAGGTTCCTGTAGGGGCCAAATCTGGCAGGGGGGACCCTGAAAACCCGTAGCCTCCAGGATGCCATTCACGGCGCGACGGGCAGCTTCATTGGCACCCTCCATGGTGGCCAGATCGGTATTGGTGCGGACGTAATCAGAGGCGAGAAAGAGGTTAGGAATCGCTGTAATCGCTTCGGGGCGGATCTCCCAGGTGTTCACCAGATTGACTAACAAGGGTTCGACATTGCTCAAGTATCCGGGCCGCAGGGGATCGGGGGCAATATCAGAATCGAGGAACCAGGAATGGAGATCCTGATCGCGCAACAGTTCCTGCCCGTCGTCATTGATGGAACATTTCAGTTGCCGCCACGCCTCCATGGCAACTTCTCGACGGGAGCAGCGCATGGCGGGGCGTCCATCAGGGCCGGGCATGGTCCAATCGGAAATATCCACCGAGAGCACGCTGCGCAGCTCACTCACACCGAAGAAATCACGAGGCAGCTCCGGCCAGAAGGGCAACTGGGAAATGCTGGTGAGAGCCCATTCGGTATCGATATGGATGACATGACCTCGTGGTGCCGGCAGCTCGGAGGTGAGGTAATACTGCACACCATTCATCCACTCCACATTGGCGGAAAGAGTATGCAGATGAGCCAGTGCTGGATCGAGTGCGAGCAGGGCAGGACTGAGGAGAGGGGCGATCCGCTCGATCGGCAGGGCTGCGAGGTAATGGTCACCACGCACCACCTGACGCAGACCGCTCTGACTAATAACCACTCCAGCAATACCGTCGTGCCCAACCTCAATTCCCAGAACTTCGGCATCAAAGATATAATGAACACCCTTGCTTTGCAGATAGGACAGCCAAGGATCAATCCAAACCAGATTGGTGGGTCCATCCAGAACCCGGTCGGTGGCCCCTCCACCGGGATCCAGCAAGGGGATCAGCAATTGTACAAAGATGTCGCCAATCGTGCGTGTGCTGGCGGTTCGGGCCTTGGCAGCCACTAGGGAGCGGGTGATGCCAGTGGCGAGAAATTTTTGATAGGCCGGAGAGCGATTCTCGGCACCCACAAACTGCCACCACCCCACCGATTCGTACTCCTCGAGCCTGCGCTCGCGGCAGGAGGTGAGGATCTGCCAGATCCGTGCCGCAAAATGGGCAAGATCGTCGACGCTCAATTCGGTGATGGGTCCCACCGACTGAAGCAGGGCCCGGAACACGGCGCCGAGATCATCTGGGTCGGAGGGGAAGATGACCGGGAAATCAAAGACCGGCTTGTTGTATTGGGTGATGGCGCATCGGGTTGTAGCCACCAAATGATCGGCCACGTGGCGGCCATGTCCGCAGGGAATGCGGGCCATGGTGTCCACCACATGGCGATAAAAACCAGGAAAAAATCGAAACCCGTGTTCACCCGGCAGATGATGCTGCAACGTGGCAATCCCATGATCCTCGAGCTCATGGCCGGCGCTGCCATCCTTAGGGTCGGAAACGGGTATGCTGCGGGCCTTGCCGCCGGCGATGCTGCGTCGTTCGAGCACGACCACTTCATAGCCACGCTCAACCAGTTCCTGGGCCGCGCTCATACCGGCGACACCACCACCCAGGATGACAACCCGGCTGGTCACTTACCTGTGGAGGCGCTGCGTTTGGCCTTGGCGTCGGCCGCGCGGGAAACGGGAGGATCAGGAAGCTTCAAACCGTAGATGGCACCTGGCGTCTTGATCCGCAGCACCAGCTTCTCGTGAAGCCGGAATACAAAGCTGGGATCCTGGGTGACCTGGAGGAAATCAACAGAGATGTCCTTGGCAACCACCAGTTCCACTGGATCACCACCAAGGGCCACGATCACACCTTGTTTGTCGGGAAGGGTGGTGGAACGCAGCAGGCTGCCGCCGGAGCCAAGAAAAGGAATGACCCGGTCCTGCGGCAGCACGAGCGAGCTGGAATTGGGGGTCTGCAGGGCCTGAAACAGAGACTGGCCGAGAACCACCGCAAAGGGACCGTAGTGTCCGTGGCTTTCAAGCCGGCCGATGGCTTCAGAAATGCTGCTGACCAGACGATTTCCGAGCGCGGCGAACCAATCTTGGGGCTGGCGCGTTGGAAGGGATTCCGCCGACACGATCTCCCACTGGCGAAAGGGACTGTAGTCCTCGGAACCACGCACGCTGGTTGGTGGGTCA
>JBJTWN010000121.1:0-5088 GCA_046081785.1 Cyanobium sp. | reverse complement strand
GCCTTGGCGATCCAGTCCGTTTTGCCAGCTCCCATTGGTGCCCGGATGACCACCAGTCGCTGGCCCTCAGGGAGGGTGAGGAATTGACTCAAGTAACCCGCAGGAGCCACCACATCGGGTTGGCGGAGCCGCTGGAGGGCCGGGGCAGGCTTTAGAGGCTGGAGACAAGCAAACAGCTGATCCCAGCTTCCTCCATTCACCAAATGATCATCCGCACCTTTGCCATGGGTGCCTGGCACGATGCCCATCAGTACCGTGGCGCCCACCCGTGCCAGTTGATGGCCAAGTCGGTTGGCGGCTTTCGGTTCGTCTGGATCCTCGCGGGTGCTGTGGTCAAAAAGCGCCCAGACCGGGCGATCCTTGAGGGGCAGAGCCAGAAGCTCTTCTAAGACTGTCGGCCCAGGCCAGATGCCAGGCAAGGCAACGGCAGGGATCCCAATGGAAAGCAGCGCAGCGGCTTTTTTTAGCCCTTCGATGGGCACCAGCGGCAAACGACGCTCCGATGACCACCACCTCCAGAACGCCCCTGTCGAACCATCAACATCGGCGCCCACATCGATGGGCAGGGCCAGCTTGAAACGATCCGCCACCACATCCGCCACCACGGCGGGCACCCGCAGCCATGCCGTCCGGGCTGAGATACCGATTGGGTTCTCAAGCTTCCGTGGGCGGTTGCGCTCCTGATCCCATCTCGGATGGTCGGGCTTGAATTGCCCCCAACCCATGGGGGTGTGCCAGTCCGTTGTGGGATCCAGGCCGGAGCACCACCACCCGCCACCTTCGGCGATGGGCTCCAGTGGCCGTAGCAGTTGCGCCACGGCCACTGTGGTGTACTGCCTCGCCCACCCCTTCATTCCCTCCAGCCGATCGCCGGCCAGGGCTTGAAGCACATCAGCACCCTGGAGGCTGAGCACGTTTGCCGCAGCCAGTTCGGGCGCGACAGCGGACCCATCCACCCATTCGGCCAGGTGGTGGGGCAGGGCGCCGGCCGGGCTACTGCGGGTGTCCCAGCTGCTCCCGATCGGCTGTTGGAGCATCAAAGCCGGCTGATCGGATTGCCAGTTGGAGGGTTTTTTCCTAGGATTCACGACAAGCGCCCCCTTCGGGGGTACGAACCCCAGTAGCCGGCACGTCGCCAAACAAGACGGCTTCTGGGAGGGTTTGGAAGGGGCCGAAAGGCCCCTTTCCCATTTTTGGGAATTTGCAGCATTGAACCGGCCAAACAGGCGCCGCGCCAGGCCTTGTGGGGCTCATTTGGCAGCCTTGCTTGAGGCGATGCGTTCCCGCAGTAGGTGGCGGGCCATCGTTGCCACCGGGGCTTCGTGTTCTTCGGCTAAGGCATTGAGATCAGCCCATGCAGCAGAAGGAAGGCGAAGGGTGAGCCGGTGCTCCATCGGGGAGCGGTGGCGCTGGAGCGGGGGAAGTGGGGCGGCGAGTGCCACGAGGCATCAGACGACTGCCGAAGTTTTCCCGCCCCGGCTCCTAAGGATTCCGACTCACCGCGCCTCCTGAGCCTTGCCTGATTGCGCCAGCTGTTCCAGCCCCTGCAGCAGTAGGGCACGGCCCAGGGCGCTGCGATTGCACTTCAGCCGGTCGGCTTGAGCCTGCAGGCGGGGCAGAGCATCCGCTGGGACCTTGATTGGCAGCGATGCCATCGGCTCACCAGGCCGGCGAAGATCAGCGATCAAAAAGGTCTGGTTTGATTCCATGCGGGATTCAATCGTTCTCCCGCAGTTTTCCCGGTGTGCCTTCATTGGATACGGGCGTACAGAGCAGGCTACCCAGAACTGTGATTTGGCCCCCAAGACACTCACTAGGTTGTGTGGCAAGGCCATCGGTTGCTCAAACAGCCCGAAACCCCCCAGGAGTGACAGCTCCTAGAGGGCTTCGTTGATGGCCGGTCTCACATTTTGGGATTAACCAATATCCATTCTAATTTCAAGCTTCAAGCGACTCTCGGGACTTATCGCCTTCCTTGACCACCTGAAACCTGCTATCCCCCTCAAAGGAAGGATCCGGGCCTCTCTGGTGTGGGACTTCCGGGGCGAACGGTAGGGGCTGGCAGCGCCGCCATCACCCCACGATGGCGGCCAACACCTCGCTTTCGTCCGCTTCCAGGTAGTGGCCAAGGGATCCCAGGGACTTGTGGCCGGTGATCCGCTGAACCATGTTCAAGAACCCTGTGCATCTACTGATGTTAGTAACGCGTGGCGTTACTATCCAGTGATGATCCGATCGTTCCGCTGCGCGGAGACCAAGGCCTTGGCTGATGGTGTCCGCGTACCGCGGTTCGTTCCCATCGAAAAAGTGGCTCGTCGGAAGCTCCAGCAGCTGAAGATCGCCACCACCATCGAGGATCTGCGAGTCCCTCCTGGGAACCGCTTAGAAGCCCTCACCAGGGATCGCCGCGGTCAGCACAGCATCCGTATCAATGACCAATGGCGGATCTGTTTTGTCTGGAGCGATGCAGGGCCTGAGAATGTCGAGATCGTCGATTACCACTAAGTCCCCCCTTGGAGGGCACCATGCCACACCCCACCCTTCCCCCTGTCACCCCCGGCGAGTTGCTCCGCGAGGAGTTTCTCGACCCCATGGGAATTACTGCTTACCGGCTGGCAAAAGAAATCAGCGTTCCTCAAACCCGCATCGCCGAGATCCTTCGCGGAAAGCGGGCGATCACGGCCGATACCGATCTTCGTCTTTGCCGGTTCTTTGGGTTGAGCGAGGGCTACTGGTTACGGGCGCAAGCTGCTCACGACTTGGAACAAGGGCGCCGGGAGATTCAGTCGCAGTTGGAACAGATCCACCCATTCCAGCCAGCCTGCGCTTAAACCTTATGCCGCTGTTGCCGGCTCCAATTATTGCGGTCAGCATTTCGCTCTCATCCGGCCAGCCCTAGCCTCATTAAGTGGTTTTTCACTCCTGAGGCGCTCAGGGCTTGGCCCGTGCGGGTGGTGGTGCCTGCAGCAGCAAGTGCCTGGGCCATCTCCCTCAGGCTTGCACCTTGGGCTTGCAGGGCGGCAAGGATCGGGCGCAGGGCTTCGGCTCCCTGCTGAGCACGTTCGCGGGCCGCATCATTGCGGGTGAGGGTGGCTGGCCTCAGGCCTCCCAGCTTGACGCCCCTAGCCTTGGCGGCGACCAGGGCCTCGCGGGTCCGCTCCCCAATCCGACGGGCCTCAAACTCGGCAACCGAAGCCATAACGGTGAGCACCATGCGACCGGCAGCGGTGGTCGCATCCACATCGGGCAGGTCACAGAAAAGGAAACCCCGCATCCCATTGGCCTCGGCCTCACGGCTGAGCCTCAAGACAAACTCCGCATCCCTGGCAATCCGGTCGAGCTTCGCAACGGCAACGGCAGCGCCTCGGCGGCGGGCTTCGGCCAGGGCGGCGGCCAACTGGGGACGATCAGCCTTCCTTCCGCTTTCTACTTCCACAAACTCGGCCACCACCTCGGCGCGGCGCTCGGCGGCCAGCTGCTGAACCTTTGCCCGTTGGGCCTCGATGCCCAGACCGCTTTCCCCTTGGCGGGTGGTGCTCACTCGGTAGTAGGCGATCAGTTCCACTGCCGTATCTCTCTGGTGTACAAACAGGCTACGCCGGTTGTGCTTTGTACAAAGGGGGTGGGAGGGCCGGTTGTTGCATTGCTTCACTGGCGCACTGCTGCATTGCCGCATTGCCGCATTGCCTTATGAGTGTCGGGCTGGCACAAAGGCCAGGGGGGCGATGTTGCATTGCTTCACTGCCGTATTTCTGTATTGGCACATTGGCGCACTGCTCTATGGGCGACTTTCTGAACTGGCGAAGCTCAGCCCTTGCTCTGCTTCCCCTCTTCTCGCTTCAGCCAGATCTGAAGGGCCTCCTCGATCGCTTCGGACTGATCGGCAGCGCCAGTTCCACCGCTCAGTTTGCGCTCCAGCAGGACGCGCTCCAGCCTGGCCTTTGTTTCCGGGCGCATATAGAAGGTGGCCACCTTCCAGGTTTGCCGCTTGCTCGCTTTGGATGGGGCAGGGGTTGGGCGGGGCTCTACCTTCTTCTCGGGTTCGGCCGGTGTCTCCTTGGCCTCCCGCTGTTTAAGGAGCTTCTCGAAGTCCATCAGCCCAGCAACCCCTCTAGTTCGGCAGCCAGGTCTTTCACCTGCTGCCAGGCTCTCTCAGCTCCTGGATCCGGACGGCCGTTATCGGTGCGAGCATCTTTGACCGCGACTCCCGCCGCTTCCGCCTTGGGCCATGCAGAGAGGAGGCTGATTTGTGTGTTGAGCACGGGCACTCCCACCTTGGCGAACAATTCACGTGCGCGGGTTGCATCCTGCGATCGCCGCTGATCCACCATCGTCAGCACCACCGCATGGCGAGCCTGGGCCGTGGCGAGAATCTCCGCCAGGTCCATCACCTGCTCGATTGCACTGGCAGCCGCAGGGCAGGGGCAGAGCACAAAGGACGATCCCTCGGCATAGGTCACCTGCTCATCCCTGCTCCCCCCGGCGGTGTCCATCACCACCAGCTCCCAGGGCTTGGCCATGGCCATGGGTGCTCTTTGGATCGGCACACACTCACAGCCCACCGCGCCTCCACCTCTCTGGTGCCACTTGGAAGCGCTTCCATTGGGGTCGGCGTCAATCAACAGGGTGGAGCGATTCGCAGCCCAGCAGGCGGCCAGGTTGACGGCGGTGGAGGTTTTACCCGTTCCACCCTTCAGGCCAGCGACTGTGAGCACTTTTTGAGCCATCGCGGCAGGCTGCCCTACTGGCGCACGATCGGCAAGTCGAATGTTTGCATTGGCGCATTGGCGCATTAAGGCAATGGCAAAAGCGCCGTCTTTGTGGATAGGGGAGCAGGAGCAAAAGCCATGGGTCTGGGGCGTGTGCCTCAAGTGTTCCCAGGGGCGGACAAGCCAATACGGTGTTTCAGCTCAGAGCCCAAGTTTCTTCTTCAGGGCTTCTGGGATGTTTTTTGGCAGCTGGTGGTGGACCGACAATTGATTGCCCTATGACAGGTTCTCCACTTCCTGGCAGTGGGCCTTCCACTGCAGCCGAGCTGGCTGCGCGGTATGACGCTGAGGAAAGCCCTAAAAAGGGTGACCATGACAG
>JBJTWN010000120.1:0-2898 GCA_046081785.1 Cyanobium sp. | reverse complement strand
TCTCAGCTCAACCGCCGCACCACGTCCTCCGCTTCATGGAGCAGGGCCTTCATGGCGTTCTGATCGCGGGGAGAACCCTCCAGCTCCACCAACACCTCCGCCCCATCACTGCCCTTGCGGGAGAGCTTCAGCCGGATCGGGTTGGGCTGCTCAACCAGGCGGGAGCACAAGTAGCGGACCACCTTCAGGCCCACCATTTCGCCATGCAGCTCAGCGGTGAGCGCACCCACCAACAACGCCCCCAGGGCTTTGCTGCCCGGCTCCGCTGCGTCTGCCGTGAGCAAGGCGGCGCTGCCGCCCTCAATGCCGTTGAGATCGACCACCAGATCGGCCACGAATCGATCCAGGGCCTCCTTCTCCTCGGCGCTGCCCTCCGCTGAGCTCTCCAGCGACAGGGTGAGGAGCAGGCCATCGGCCATGGCGGAATCAGAGTGTCGCCCCAGGGTACTGAGGCTGCTTCGGCTTCATGGAGGGGCCGACCAGGCAGACCCCGGTGAAGAAGTGCGCACCCGTGCGGAGACCCCGTTGCAAGCGCCCCCGGCGTCCTGCCCGCCCAATCCAGCCACCAGCCACGACCAATCGAGTTGCCTGGGCAACCGAACACATCAACAGGAGCGGAATGAGGCGAGGAACACCCGCCTCAGGCCTTCTGGGGTTGACGGTTTGTGAGCCATCGTGATCAAACACACTGATCATTATTCTTGCTGAATCGATTCCAGCAGGTTCTTCAGCGCCTCCCTCAGCCTGCTTGCAATCTGAACCAGTTCGGCCTGTTCTTCGGCATCCCAACTCCATTGGCCATCCACAGCATCCAGCTGATGGGACAAGGTAGCCAGATCATGAATCTTGTCGACCGGTTGGCCAATGCTGAATCAGCCGAGCTTTGAGCAGTTTCTCCACGCATTGCTGAGCATGAAACACAATGGAACCACGCAAGCGCGGGCTGTTCCTGCTCAGGAGAATGACCACGGCTTCCCAATCGCCTTCCACCTTGGCCATCCATTCTGGAACGGCCGACCAGGGTTCAGCCATGCAACACCTCGCTATGGTCGAACGCTTCTCGCACGATCGGATGCCCACCCCGGTAGCGCACCTCGATCTCCTCCGGCCGCCGAACCAGCAAATCCAGCGGGAATCGCACCGGGCAGAGACGGCGCATTTCCCGAATCTTGGCCAGGTGGCGCCCCTCGAATGGCATCACCACCAGGATGTCGGCATCGGAATCCCAGCTCCCCTCGCCACGGGCCAAAGACCCGAACAGGATCACCTTTTCAGGCGCGTAGCACTCCACCAGCCGCCGGGTGAAAGCACGAAGGGCCTCGCGAGTCACCAAACGGGCCGGGGTTGTGGTCATGTGAGGCGGGGTAACGCCCCCTGATCGGGGCATCCAGCGTAGGCGAGGCCTTCTCCGCGGGAATCAAGCAAGAACCGCACTCCCATCCCCGAGTTCAAGGCAAAGGTCGCCATGGAGGCGATCAGAGGCTGCAAGATGATTCAGGGAACCTGTTCAACCATCAGGACGGTTCTGCACAGCCGGGGCGTTTCATTCGCCTGCAGCCACTCCAACCCATTGAGTCGGGCCAGGGCGATCAGGGGGCTGGCGTCGGCGATGACGACTGCAGCCATTGCTCCAGGGTGTCGAAATCGGCGCCGGTTTCGGCGGCGCTGAGGCGGATCGCCGCGATGCCGAGCCGCCCGAGTGGGATGAGCTGCGCCATCGCCCCCCGCCCCAGGGGCTGAGTCACGAGCAGTGGTGGCTGGCGGAGAAGCTCTTCAGGCAGCGCACACCCGTGTGGTGGTCCCTGAGGCCGTCACCACCCGCTCCACCCGCGTACGCCACCTGCTGAGATCCCTGATGGAGGAGGCGATCACCTCCTCCCAGATGGAGGGCGCCACCGCGCGACCGCTCCGAGCGGATGATCCTCAACACCTTCCACACAATGCAGCGCATCCGGGAGCTGCGGGATCAGCTGCTGACGCCTCAGCTGGTGCTGGATCTGCACCGGCTGGTTGCGCCCGCGGCGCAAGGAGGTGGTGGTGGATGACGACTAGGGCACCGTGTTCCATGTGCCGCAAGCGGCTGAGGAGCTGCCGGAGCGGCTGGAGCGGCTGGAGGTGTTCATCCACCCGGTGGCGCGGGCGATCGCCCTGCCCGGGCGCTCGTTTCTGTTCAGCGAAAGCGTCGATACAACCTCACCGATGTCCTGCTGGCCCACGTGAAGGTGATCCAGCAGGCGATCGCTAGCCTGCATTCCTACCTGAATCGCAAGGCCAGACTCCGCAGAGTGGCCGGAGGAGGCTGAGCGGAACCATCGATAGTAGAAGTGTACTATGTCGCAATCGGCATTGGATCGGGCTCGCTACGGTGATGTCAGACATTGAAGGCCTCCCAGGGCTGCCCGATTTGGCTCCGCCGAATCGGCTGCCGGATCGCCAGGGGTTGTCAACCCTTGCCGCTGGCGCCCTGCTACTCCTGATTTCGTTCATCACGAACTACGGCGATGACAACCTCCTCCAGCTCGGCAACCTCCAGGCCTCTAACCAGATTGGAATGGGTCTCCACCTTGCCGCCCTGGCGGCGCTTGCTGGCGATGCTCAACTGGCGTCCCGTCTACGACATCGAGCAACGAACGAAGCAGCTGAGGAGCGAAACCGAACAGCTCAGGAACGAAACCGAGCAGCTGAAGACAGAGAACAAGCGTCTCGCCGTACTCGAATCCAGGCTGGATGCCTTGTTGCTCAATGCCGATTCCTCCTCGCAGACACCTCCCGCAACCGGCTCCAACTGAGTGCCGCCCTGGCGGTGTTGCTGGAAGAGATCCGAGCGCCAAAGGCCTGAGCAGGTTCCTCATCCAGCCGGCGCTCGACCGCCATGGGATCGGAGATCGGGCGCAGCCA
>JBJTWN010000119.1:0-3167 GCA_046081785.1 Cyanobium sp. | reverse complement strand
CCCATTTCGAGCGGGTGCCCGGCCTGCGGGTGGTGCGGTCCTGGGCGGAGGTTTCCCATGAGCGCGCGGCTTGCCAGCCGCGCGATGGCTGAGGTGACCGGCACCACTTAGTCGCTTCAGGGAAGAGCTGAGCGGAGCACGGGCTTGCCTGTGAGGCGGCGTTCCAGATGCTTGTAAGAGGAGAATCATTTCCGCTTGGCCGCGGGCTTCAGTCCAGAATCAACTGACTGATGGGAAAAATGAAGCGATTCGGTGCTGAGACGTTCGTGGCGTGCCTGAGGGGGGCTAATGAACGGGATGAATAGACACGCTGCAACCAGCGCTGGCCGGGGCGGATGGCGGCTCGGCCATGAAGCACACGCAGGTTGTTGAAGATCAGCATTGAGCCGGGACGCAGAAGAATCGGGCGGGTCGCGTCATGCAGAACGGCTTTGAAGGCCAGCAGGGCAGCTTCCGCCTCTCGATCGAGGGCGCGAACGCTATCCAGGTTGGCGGCCACGGCCTCACGGCCGGAGTGGCTTGGCTCCAAGAGCGGGCGAGGTTCGCTGATCAAACGCTTGCCCTCCCAGAGCCGAAGCCGCAGTGGGGACTCCAGCACAAAGCGCGGTTGGCGCAAAATCTCGACCAGGCCAGAGCCGCGCTGGTGAAGGAGGGTCAGCGCATCCTCCAGCTCGACAAGGAGCGTTGGAGTGCGGGCCTCATTGCGGAGGCAGACCAAACTCAGGAAGTGCGGCCGGAAGGGCGATCGGAGGATCGCCAGGTCGGTGTGCAAGCCAAGGCGCACCTTGCCGGCGCTGGAGGCCACCTGGCTCTGGCCAGCCACCGGGGCGATCTGATGAATCAAGGCGCCGCCGCATTCCTCCTCGTAGCCGAGAGGCGATAAGCCAAAAGCCTGCTGCATTTGCAACAAGGCAATTTCGGAAGACAACGTTTGGCCAGCGGGCCGCACGCCATCGCGCGGAGTCCGGGGGAGACGGGACGGGTCGATCGCCAAGTTGTCCACCAGCAGGTAGCTAATGGATTCCGCCTCGACCAGCGCGTGACGAAGGGCGGCAATGGAAGGAAACGCGATCGGCTGCCGCTGGACATGGGCCAGCAAGCGCTGTTCGTCATGGGCTTTAGCGCCGCTGCGCTGGCGATAGCCAAATGCGGCGAGCTGCCTCATCTCTACAGGCGAGAGTTCGATTCTTTGTGGTGGTGAAGAGAACAGAAGTGGGGCCGTCATGGTGGGCCGCTCCAGGTGGTGGATGAGCCCTAGCTTCAGTTTGGGCGCCCTGAATCGCAATCAGTGGACGTGATATCAATACTCCGCCCAAGCCTTGTTGCAACTGGGCTCAAGGCTTGGGCAAATATTGGCTTGGGCACGTATTCCTGCCCGGTAAACACCTTCTTCTCCGCCCTATTCCCATGCCAATGGCTCAATCATTGATCGAGAGGGATGCCCCATTGCCTGCCCGAGGTGAAATCCACCCGAACGCCATAAGCGATTCAAGAAAAAACAGGCAAAGCCACCCCATGGCCGCAACCCTCGCCGCCTGGGCACCGCCTGCCCAAGCTGTGGTGGCGGGTGGTGCCTGGCTTGGGCGAAAGGGTGATTGGGCAAGGCGCCCTTGGGCGCCCAAACGGGCCTTGCCTTTGGGGCTTGTTCGGCGCCTTCGTAAGCTGCGATGCCAAGAGAGGCTTCTCGGGGGTGGCGGCCGTTGACGAATGTGACAACACCTCTGCACCATGAGCGGTTGCAAGATGTTCTGGATCTGCTGCTGGATCTGGCCAACGATGGCAAGAACTGCTGGCAACAGATCACAGATAAGCAAAATGAACGGATTGCCGGACTGAAAGACACGTCAAAGACGCAGCTGGATCGGCGCATCGATCCGAAGCAAAGCAACTGGCTGCACGATGCGCTCATCGTCAAGTGGGAAGAATCTGACGATGAGAATTGGCTTCTCGTGACGTCTTCCTTCTATGAAAGCGATGATCAAGAAATGAACGTGAGTTCGTTTCGTGCGATCCGCCACTGCTTGCTTCTTCGTAAGAACACTGATTACAAGGATCGTCATGTCTACGATGCTTTCAAACTTTTAGCTGCGTTGGGCCTGCTAGATGACAGGACAGGCACCAAGGAGGTGAACGTTGGTTATCGCCGCTTCCGGATCAACTTCTCAAATTGCCCATCGCGGCAGCGCGACGCCTGCAAAGCGCATGTGCGAACCCGCTGGAACGACAAATGTCCTCCAAAACAGAAGAGAGCCGCCGATGCCATCCCACGCACCAAAGCCCCTGAGGCTCATCTCAATCGCCAGCTTGATGACTTGGTGTCGCGCCACAAAGAGGCGGTGGATCACAAGCTGACGGAGCGACGTAAAGCAGAAAAAAAGCATCTGCATGTGCCCTTGAAGGTCAAGATCGTCAGGCCTGGCGCTTCCGAAGCAGAGGGGTCGGAGTGTCTTCCTGAACCGGCGGATCTTCGAGCGGCTGTGGAGGCCAAAGGCGGCCAACTGCTGGTGATCTGGGAGGAGGGCGGTGCTGGCAAGACCAGCCTGGCCTTTGAGATCGCCCAGTGGGCGGTGCGGGGGAGGTTGGCGGGGCATGACCTGCTGCCCTTTTTTTGGGAACCGCTTGGCGACCCCGCCGAAGAGCCGGCTTTGGGCCAACGGGTGGCGGGGGAGCTGAACAATTTCAGCGGGAGCAGCATCACCCCGGATGAGGTGGACCTTCTGCTGCGCTACAAGCGCCTGTTGCTGATCGCGGATCATTTCTCTGAACTCACCGACGACCAGCGGCGCTGGTTTGAGAGGAATCTTCCCGATAAATGCCTGGTGCTTTTGACCTCACGGTTGCGGGAACACGGCCAGAAGCTCACCAAGTCCCGCGGCTTCACGCTCACCGAAATTCAGCCCCAGCGGTTGAAGGAGGAGGAGTTGTTTCGCTTCTTTGAGGAGTATCTAGACCAACGGGCGGTAGAGGAAGGCAAGGGTGGCCTGGATCCCTGGTTGTCACCGGACGACGTCATGGAGACGCGGGGTCTGCTGGAGCGCATGGTGGGCAATCAGCCGATCACCGTTCTGCTGGCCTGGATGGTGATTGAAAAAGCAATCCAACACATCCGCGCTTGCAAAGACGACAGCAATCCTGGTGTCAAAGACCTGTTGCCGAGCTCCGTGCCC
>JBJTWN010000118.1:0-6318 GCA_046081785.1 Cyanobium sp. | reverse complement strand
GATCAGGACCAGCAGCAGACCAGCCAGGATCAAGGACAGGCAGATCCAGAAGCCCATCGGCAGGGCCTCGCGCAACAGCCAGCGGCCAGCAGCGCCGACACCGGCAGAACCAGCGCGAAAAGGAGGGTCTGACTGATCAGCGCCAGCGAACCCAGAGCCAGGTCAGTGGCAATCGGGCCGAGTGCCAACAATCCTGAGGAGTGGGCCGTACCGGGTCTATTTCCCCAGCCACGAGCCAAATGAACCTCCTGTTCATTTTGATAGTGATCAAGCAACCTTCAAGATGTGGTTAAACTCTATCTCACTGGCTTCAAGCCTGGGATTCAAGGCGGCAGAGCTTCAAGAAATTGAGCGGCTTGTGAGTGCCAACAGGGCTATGATTGTGAAAGTATGGCAGGAGTTTCATCGTTAATACTGGTGCGCGTATCATGAATATGAGTTCTAAAGATGACCTTCTTGTTGTCGAGCTTGAGGACGGCAGAACTATTTCTGTTCCACTTGCTTGCTATCCAAGGCTTTTGTATGCGTCGCAGAAGGATCCCGATGACTGGCAAGTCGCCGGTGGTAGTTTTGGCATTTATTGGCCGATCATTGACGAGGAAATCAGCGTCGATGCGCTGCTTCGTGGAGCACCTGCTCCCCGAGTCCGTGTGATGAGCAGCTAACACGGCCATGCACCTGACCCGCCACTGCAGAACCACTCGCACCATGGGCATATTTCTGCGCCAGCTCTCTGCGGGCAGGTGATGGCCAGCGTTAGCCATGGCCTAGGGTATTATCTACTTTGTTTTTGGAGGATCCTGCCCGCGTAGCTTTATCAGGCCTGTGGGGCCTCGAGGGACGGCAGGCAACGGCAAGAGCCGGGGTAGGCTGGTTTTCCGCTTATATCTAACTGGGTTGAAAAATGGAAGGAAAACAAAAAACAGGACGCCAGGCTGTTGTGGTTATTCACGGCATCGGCGAGCAGTTTCCGATGACAACCTTGCGGGCTTTCGCTAAAGGAGTGCTTGGAGACTCCGAGAAAACAGGCACTTCAGCGCCATCCTTTTATAGCAAGCCTGATCAATTCTCAAGCAGCTTTGAGTTGCGCTGTCTGGCCACACCCGGCAACGTCAGGCCTGGAACCGACTTCTATGAGTTTTACTGGCAGCATCTGATGCCAGCTTCCAACTGGAATAGCATCTTCGGCTGGGCATGGTTCCTGATGAGGCGCCATCCAGAAACTGTGCCGCAACGCCTACGTCTTTACTGGCTTTTGCTTTGGCTTCTTTTCGTCTTCTTGATTTCGGCTACAGCGGCAAGTCTCTTGCCATTACTGGGTCTGGCTGGGGCACCACATCCTGATGGATTTAGCCTGAAGTTGCCTCTCGGCGCTGCACTCCTTTGGGGCTTCGTGCAACTGAGTGTTCTTTCAGTGGTCGGCGATGCGGCCATCTATCTTTTGCCAGCGCCCCCGAACGTGGAAGCGCGCCACCGTATCCGTGCAGCAGGCTTGGAGCTCCTTAATCATCTCCATGAAAGTGGGCGCTACAATCGCATTGTTGTAGTAGGTCACAGCCTTGGCAGCATCATTGGCCTCGATCTACTCAACTTTGCTTGGCAGCGGTTTAGTGAACGACACGGGTATCCCGCCTGTCCATCCCGCACTGCTATCCAAGAAGCAGAACGGGTAGCTGCAGAGATTGATCTCCTTCTGCAAAGCCGTAAGGCTATACCTAAAGACCTGCGAGATAACTGGAGTCAGAAAGTATTGGCGGTTCGTGAGGAGCTCAGAGCCAACGGCCATCCATGGCTGGTAAGCGACCTCATCACGCTTGGAAGTCCCCTGGCCCATGCAGATCTACTGCTGGCTAAAGGGAGGGAGGATCTTCTACGCCACATGGACCAGCGTGAAATACCTCGCAATCCTCCCGTTCTGGACCCAAGCAAAATATTCTCAATCCCAGTTGACTACCAGATCGCCGATGGTTCTCAACGCACAACCTTCAATCCTCACCATGCCGCCTGGACAGCTTGTGTAACCTGGACGAACCTATATTTCCCTCATCGCTGGTTGTTTTATGGGGACTTGGTAGGAGGCCCCCTTTCCCCGCTTTTTGGACCTGGTATTCAGGATGTGCCGGTAGCGACAAACCGCCGAAACGGTTGGCTGAGCCATACGTTCTATTGGACCCCTGACGTCCACAGACATCAAGCGGATTCAGCGGCTCTCCGAGAGATCCGAAAGGTGTTATCGATTCATCTGCAATGACTGACTTACCCACAGAGCAACCCATTCGCACACAGAGCGTGATTCACATCCCAGGGATGGTCATTCCCCCAGGCATTTCAGCCGTGCTCGGACCAGGCCGCCTGGAAAGGCTGTCCTTCGAAAGCTGGAGCCAGCTTGATCCCAGCTTTCCTGATGAAGAACGCTCCTACGTCAAGAGTGAACCGGTGTTCTGGGTCGGGCCGGGTCCGGATCCCACCGAAGACTGGGTTAGAGGACTTCAGCAGCAAATTCACCTCCTGCACGCCGCCCTGCTGCTTGGGCCTAACCAACCCTGGTTACCCAGCCCCCTGCTTTCCTGCAGTTACATCTCCTATCCGGTGAAACAGAGTGGGAGCACCTTGATTGCACATCTGAGAGTCATCGGAGCCCTTGAGCGGGAAATGCTGCTTTACGGAAGCGAGATCGTTATCCATTATAGCAACACCGATCTTACGCGTTTGAATCAGCTTTTCTACTGGCTGGAAAGCTACGGAAATCCCTTCGAACTTGAAGGAACCCGCAGGGCGATGCAAGTGCTGGAGCGCACCACTCGCCCGGATGGAACACGAGGCTTTCACCCAGGGTTCTCGACCAATGAATTCATCCAGGCGATCCCTGCAGCTGAGTCTCTGCTTCTGCCGGAAGGCACCGGCAAAAACAAAACCGACGGCTTTGGGCAGCAAGCGGCGGTTTTGACAGCCCTTTTTAACGATCCATCCATCCCGGACCCTGCCTCTTTCAAGGCACTGACAGCAGAATGGCGCGAGATCTACCGCATGCGGAGCGGCCTTTTGCACGGACGCATCAGTCTGAGGGCTCTTGATGCCGCCAACCTTGGTCGGCTTGCTCTGGCCCGTTCCCTTCTGGTGTGGATTGTGTTCGCGACCCTGGCACTTGATCTCTGCATGAGGGCAGACTCTTTATCGCTCTCCTCATTACTCGCGGAGGCCTTCAACGATGCAGAGGCGTTTAATCGCCTGAGCCAACGCACTTGCGAGGTGCCATGACCGTACTGCTCACCTTGTACCAGCCCCTATGGGCTGCCACTTTCGATGATGAAAGAGCCGGGTTCCTCGGGGGAGGCACCATGGCAAGCATTCCTTTCGAAGATGAATGGTACATGCTGCAGAAGGGATCTCTGGCGCGTCAGGGAGCACCTCCGCAACTCTGTCTCACGACACTTCGGCCCATTCCCGAAGACCAATCCATCGAAGAAGCCATCGCTGTTCATGGTGACGCCTTGCTGAGGGAGGCCCGCTGCGCGGTGCTGGCCCTGCGCCTTTACAAAGCTGGCTGGTTCCTCTCCCCGGAACTTGCCGAACGCAGCTTCGTGATCGCCCGTGAAGGCTGGAGGATTGAGCGATTGCCAGGTGTGTTCCGCCAGGCCTTCCTTTCAGGGGTCCTCCATCACCCCCTGCCGGGTTACAGTCTTTCCATTAATGACCTTTGTACCCGTGACGGGGAGTCCACCCCCCTGAACGTGCTGATGGAGCGTCTCCTACGGGTGGATCGTCGTGACCATCCGGAGCTGGCTCTGGCAGCAGATTGTTTCAATCGCTCCTACGGATTGATCAGTGCGCAAGATGAACGACTTGCCCATCTATTCATTGCTCTGGAAGCCATGCTCGGCGGTTTCAATGAGACCGGGCCCATGAACCTTGATCTCGAAGGTCCCGGCGCCCGCATCCCAGGCAGGATCCGGGCCTCAAGGCTTGCTGCCGGTGACCCTGCACAGCTTGCATTCCAAATGGCAAGCTGGGTCCAGGACGAAGGGCGTCGCTTGCGCAATGCGGTGGCTCATGGTGAATCCTTGTTGCTCCCAGAAAAGGATTTGGACTCTGCTGTACTCAAACTGCAGCTCCTGATTCGCTCCCTCTTGTGCCAATATCTGGCCTATTTGGAGGGAGATGACGAACAGGATCTCATCCTGGGTTTTAACCGATTGCTGGCTAGCATGGTTGCTGATGTCGTCAATGAAGCACAACAGAAAGAAATTTTCATGCGTATCGGTCGATAGCGGCTCTTGGCTCTTAGGGCTAATATCCAGATGCAGAAGACGGGAGAGATAGTCGTGTTCCAAGCCATTTCACCACTGCCCTTTTCTGATCTGGAGCGCTAGGCCCACCTGAAGCCTGCTTGTTGAGACGAAGTTGACGAAGTGGGTTTCCGTAGCTACGATAAAGTGTGCGGTTTGATTTCGACCCAGGCAACGAGTCGCTGTTCAACGCTAAAATCCAAACCTTGATCGATCGTGCAAACGTTTTTGCCAGTCGGCGGAGATGGCCTCATCCTTTTCTAGCTCTTGAGTGATGAGATCCTTCTCACTGGTGTAAGCCAGTTGCGATGAATCAACGTTCCGTTCAGCCGCAAAACGCTGTGCATAGTTCAGCTTGCGACGGATCGCTGGGGAGGGGTGTTGGAGCAGATCAGCCCTCTGGCGCCTGCTGGCATTGCGTCGTGCGATGCCAGCGTTGGTTGGGATGAGCCATAAATAGCGGCATAGAGGGAGGAGGAGGCAGGCGCAGCTGTAGCCAAAGCCAGCCACCGCCATACCGGCCACCAGAGCCGACCAGCCAGCCAGGCCTGCGGCAAAGAGGGGTACAGAGTGGTGCAAAGCCAAGGAGAGAACCAACAAAACAACCACAAGCACTGCGGCCACCGTTTTCTGGGGGCGACTGGCCAAACTGAAGCGCCAGTGGTGCTCCTTGAGAAAGCCAGGCTGCTGCAAAGATTTCACTGCCTCAGCCCCTGAGGCCGCTCGCACGGAGGCGCGTTCCGCGCCCTGACGCCCCTGTGCCGTTACCTGCAAATCGGGGAAGCAGTAGACCAGGTCACCCGCTGGGCTGACCTTGGGCTGGCCATTGAAGCGCACCAAGGCGGGCAGCACGTCATCCTCGCTCTCCGCCCCACCAGCCCATCGGGCCAAATACGGGCTGAGCTGCTCAGCAATCAGCACCCCTTTCTGAGAACGAATCAACGCGGCAATCCATCGCCATCGCCTCTCCTCCAGATCGGCATTGGGGTTGCCGTCACCAAACAAAATGGAAAAGATCGCCTCCAAGAAACCAAGCGATGCTTTGGATGAAATCCCTTGACTCGCTGGGCCAGGAAAGGAGCCTATCGGCTCCGAAGACAGCGGCGGAGGATCAAACCGAAACAAGCCCTCCACCAAGGAGGAATCGAAGAGGGATGACAGATCAACACCATCGCCATTGGAGTCAGACATTGCCTGCGCAATGAGTCCCACAGTGAAGGCCAAACCAACAGCACCGATCAAGCCAAGCAGAATAATGCCAAACGAAATGCGCAGGAGATAAAGCACCATTTTCCATCCTTTCCGCAGCACGTTTTGTACCCGCATCCAGCCATAGCGGCTGGCCAGAACCACCTGGAGATTCGCGGGAAAGACATAGGCCACAACACCATCTCCAGCCACCCGCAAATGCCCCCCTACATCCACAGCCAGGGCCAAGAGAGCCTGCTCGACCAGAACAAGATTCATCCCGGTTGCTATTGCCACATCCCCCGCCGTAACGGGTGAGCGACTCTGCTCAATGGCACGGAGGATTTCAGGCCGATGCCGTGAAATGGAAAGCTTGAACACTGGCGCAAGCACGACAAAAACCGAGAAGATTCTAGAACGAATCACTGGTTTCTGCCTTCTTGGGCTGTAAACGACCCGCTCCTGTCGGAGCCAGCTGGGCGCCCCCAGCCCTGCAACAGTGAGATGCGCCGCACTGCCGCGCCACGGCTCCCCCCCCACCTCCCGCGCCCGCACCGCCCCGGCACAGCCCAGCCGACGCCCTCGCCAGCGGCCGCTGGGTGAAATGGATCGGCGGCGCCAGCAACCAAGACCTGCAGGCCATCGAAGATCTGGCGGGCCTCTACAGCCTCGCGGGCGTCCATTGCCTGGACTTGGCCGCCGATCCGGCCGTGGTGGCGGCCGCCCGCCGGGGGCTGGCCTGGGCGGAGGAACGGGGCGCCCAGCGGCCCTGGCTGATGGTGAGCCTCAGCGATGGGGCCGATCCCCATTTCCGTAAGGCCTGGTTTGATCCCAGCCGCTGCCC
>JBJTWN010000117.1:0-11244 GCA_046081785.1 Cyanobium sp. | reverse complement strand
GTTGCTGAAGTGGCCGCCGTTGAAATTCATATCCAGGGCGGCCAGCCCTGCCGCCGGGGCCATCTCGATGCCGGCCCGGGGAATGCGGAAGGGATCACGGGCGCGGCCCATGGCGGGGGTGCTGAAAACGATTTCCATGTTGGCACCCCTCGATGGTGAGCCGCGGAGCCACGCACGCTTCGCACCCCAGCAAGGATGGCCGCACCCAGGTCGCGAGGGGGAATCCATGCCAGCCCGACCCACCGATCGACCCCTGGCCCCCCTGCGCTGCTGCCTGCTCAGCGGCGGCGCCAGCCGGCGCATGGGTCGCGACAAGGCCCTGTTGCCCCATCCGGAGGGGGGCACCTGGCTGGAACGTCAGTTGAGGCTTCTGGCGGGGTTGGGGGCGCCGCTCACGCTCTTGAGCGGCTGGCCCGCCCATCTGGAGCAGGCGGCCGGCCTGGTCGCTCCCCTGGCGGGCCGGGGGGTGGAGCTGGAGCTGCTCGAAGAGCTGGCCCTGGAGCGACTGCGGGAACCCCATCCCCCCCAGGGCCCCTTGGTCGCCCTGGGGCGCCTGATGGAGGCCCATCCGGGCGAGCGGCTTTTGCTCTGCCCGATCGACATGCCAGCCCTCACCCTGCCTTGCCTGGAGGCACTTCTGGAGGCGGCCAGCGATGCGCCGGGGGCGATCTGGATCGCCACCGCGCAGCGCCCCCAGCCCCTGCTGGGCCTCTACCCAAGCGACGCCCCCCACCGCCAGAGCCTGCAAGGGGCCCTCGCCCGTGGCGAGCGTGGGCTGCAGCGCTGGCTGGCTGGCGAAGTGGTGCACCACCTCGCCCTGCCAGCCGCTGCCTTGGCCAATCTCAACACCCCCGACGACCTCCACAGCTGGCGTGCCTCGATCAGATCACGGCCAGATTGCTCAGCAAGCCGCTGAAGCCCGTGATCTCCACAATGGCGTCGCTCGACGCCAAGTAGCCGGCGGTGCTGTCATTGAGGGCCAGGAAGGTGCGGGTGGAGGCGCCGCTGCCAAAAGTGAACGTTGCCGCGCCCGACTTGGTGAAGCTGGTGGCGGTGAGCACGGCCTGAATCGCGCTCTGGGTGAGGTCGCTCACCCCGCCCAGCCCCTCTTTGAGATTGGCGGCGCTCACGGAGGTGGGGCCATCGATGCTGTCGCTGCCGATCACCAGGTCGGTGATGCGGTCAAAGCTGGCCAGCAGGGAATCGCTCAGGGCCGTCAGCCGGAAGGTATCGGCGACGCTATCGCTGCCGCTGCCCGTGCCACCCGTGAGCACGTCGGCACCCGCTCCACCGACGAGGGTGTCGATTCCGGCTCCGCCGATCAGGGTGTCGTTGCCGGCTCCGCCGCTGAGCACATTGGCGGCGCTGTTGCATGTGATCGTGTTGGCGTTGGCATTGCCGGTGCCGTTGATTGCGGCGCCACCCGTCAGGGCGAGATCGACATACTTGCTCGCCAGCGTGGACACCGTTGCGGAGGAGCTGAAGCTCGTGGCGAACACGTTGGCGAAGCTGGCCAGATCGTTGCCGGCCAAATCCTGCACCACGCCGGTGGTTTGGTCGCCGGCTGGATCGTTGTAGCCCACCCGCACATCCAGATTGGTGGCGGGAGCGCTGGCCAGGCTGATCAGCAGCCGGGTGTTGTCTGTGGCGCTCATCGCGATGGAGCTGATCGTTGGCGTGGTCACCGCCCCCGTGGCACTCACCAGGGCGATGGGGAAGGCTGCGGCGGGCACCGCTTGGGCGGTGATGGGCTCCGAGAAGCGCAGCGTCACGACGGCGCCCTCCACCCCGATGCCCAGCATGGTGGGGGGAGTGGCGTCGCCGCTCACTGCAGCCGTGGCGGCCGATGTCACAGCCTCGGCGGTGCCAAAGCCATCGGTGTAGCTGGCGCTCACCGTGATGGTTTTACCCACCTGCGCCTGCTGGAGCACGTAGCTGGAGCCGATGGCGCCAACGATGGCGGCTCCGTTGGCCTTCCACTGGTAGCTGATCGGCCCGAGGCCATCGGCATCGGCCAGGGTGTTGGCGGCCGAGAGGGTTTGGCCCTGGCTGGCCAGGCCGCTGATCGTCACCGAGCCGGTGGGGGCCTGATTGAGGTGTTCCACCACCACCAGCATCTGGCTCACGACAAGCGTGTGGTTCTGGCCATCGTCGATGGTGTAGCTGAGCTCCAAGGGACCGACGAAGGTCGGGTCGTAACCGCTGGCGCTGGGGTCGAGCGTCCAGCTGCCATCCCCATTGGCGATGAACCAATCACCGTGGTCGGTGCTCAGCCAGCTCACCTGGAGGGGGTCGTTGTCTGGATCCGTGATTCCCTGCAGCAGCTGGGCAGCGGTGAGGGTGAACACATTCCCGCCACGGCCGGCAACTGGGCGCTGGCGAAGCCACTGGGGCCCTGGTTGATGGCCAGGCTCAGGCTGCTGATGGGCACTGTGTCGGCCAGGGAGTCCCAGTTGGAGAGGAAATCTTTCCATTCGTGCTCGATGCTTGCGCTATCGCTTGCGCCAAAGAGCTTGTTGGCATCTTTAATGTTGTTGGTGCGGTCGAAGATCTCCCTGAGCGGTTGGGGATAGGTGGTCTTGTCCGCCAGATTGAAGGCGCTGGGGTCGAGCCCGAGAATGGTGCACAGATCCGCGGCTTTGCTGAGAGCAAAGCTGCCGCCGCTCGCCGCCTTGTTCAACAGGGCGAGAGCCATCTTCACGCCGCTCTGATCGTCATTGAGTGAGCAGATCACGTCCACCTGCACCTCCAATTTCGCCAGAGCGAGCGCGCTCACGCTGTCACCGACACCGCTGCTCAGGATCTGGAAGGCGTTGGTGCTGAGCAGATTGGGCACCGCCGCGGGCACCTTGAGGGCTGAACGGATCTTTTGGGTGGCGCTGGCGGGCGTTTCGCCCAGCTCCACCGCGCGCAGCAGCAAGGTGGTGATCGGTGTGTGCACGTTGGCCACAGCTGGTCCCTCCACGCTCATCAGCGTCACCGTCAGATCGCCGTCGCTGGGGGGGAGCACCAGCACGCCATTGGCGATCGCCTGCTCGGATGTTCCCTTGGCGTCTGTGTAGGTGGCTTCCACTCCCAGGGTGAAGCCGACGTCAGCGGCCTTCACCACATAGCTGGAGGCGGTCGCCCCGGCGATGGCGGCCCCGTTGGCCGTCCATTGATAGGCGATGGCGCCGTTGCCTGGCAGCCCATCGGCATCGATTACGCTGGCTTGCAAGGTCTAGCCGATGGCTGCCAAACCCGTGAGCACCACAGCGCCAGGCGTGTTGGTGACGGGCGGAGCGGGCGGCAACACCGCTGCCAATCCGCTCGGCGCGAGGCTGAACAACCCGTCGCTGAACTTCAGCTGCTCCACATCAATCAGCACATCCAGCCCTTCCCCCTGGGCGGTGCCATCGATCACGTATTGATTATTGATGGCGTTGTAGCTCAGCCCATAGCCGCTGCTGCTTCCTGCATACACGGCGGTGTCGAGGTCTGCGCCGCCGTCAAGCAGATCATTGCCGCCGTCTCCTTTCAGGTCGTCATTGCCCGTGCCTCCAAACACCTTGTCGTTGCCGACACCAGCCACGATGATGTCGTTTCCGCCGCCGGCATACACCGTGTCGTCGCCGGCTTGCAGGTCGAAGTATTCGTCTTTGCTGGTGCCGCTGCAATTGTCATTGCCGTTTGTGCCGCCGCCGGGATTCGACACCACCCCTGAGCCCGGATCTGTGCCCGCGCTGAGATTGGCGATGAACAGGCCGCTGTCGAGGATGTGGTCGCCGGTGTCGGCGATGCCAATCTTGATGGTGTGGGTGGTTTGACCCGCCTTCAGCGGTGCCACGATCCGCAGACGGCCGCTGACGCCGTCGTATTCGATCGGGATGACATTGCCGGCGTTGTCTTGGAAGTAGCCCGCGCTCAGGTTGGGGCTGATGACGCTGAGAGGATGGAGCGGGTCGTTGTTGAACAGGGCATAGTTCACCCCGTCAACGATCACAATGCCGCAATCCACAAAGGCATCCACCCACTCCGGATATTCATCCGAGCCGAACACCAGATCAAAACTGATGGAAGTGGCCAAGGGGTCGTTGACACTGAAGGAAAACGCCAGAGTGGTGGCGTCATACGACATCGTTTGAAACACCGAGTTCACCACGGCGTCGATGTCGGCGTCTCCATTGGCGAAGCCGCTGCTACCGCTGTTGTCGCTGCCAAACCAGGTGCTGGTGTTGCTGGTGCCGGGGGTGGTGCCCGATGTGAGGAGCAAGCCCGCGCTGATCCCCAGCGGGGACCCCACCGCGGTGTCATAGGTGCTCACCGCTCCAGGGCCGGAGAGGCGCAGGCTGATGCTGCCGGTGTCCACCACGATCCCTGAGTTGGTGGCCAGCACGGAGTTCACCAGCGCGGCGAGGGAGCCGGTGAGGGGATCGAAGACGGTGAAGGAGGCCAAAGCGAGTCCCTTTTTTTCTGGTTTGACACAGCGCCCGTGCAGAACTTGTGAAGGCAGCGGGGCGGACATCCGATCAGGGGCGGCTCGGGAGGTCGAGTGGCATCTGGCACCCTCCGCCGGGCGCCTCCTCGGCCCGCAGCTGCCCACCGTGCGCCTGGGCGATGGCCCGGGCGATCGACAGCCCCAGCCCATGGTTCTCCGCGCCGCCCCGCGCTGGATCAGCCTGCCAAAACCGCTCGAACACCAGCGCCCGCTCGCAGGGGGCGATGCCCGGCCCCTGATCCTCCACCCACACCTGCACCAGCCCCCGGGCTTGCCTCAGCCCCACGGTCACCGTTCCTCCGGGGGGGGAGAAGCGCAGGGCATTGCTCAGCAGGTTTTCCAACAGGCGCCGCAACCGCTCCGCGCTGCCCTGCACCGGCCCGGCAGCCTCGATTCGGCTCTGGAGCTTCACCCCGGCAGCCTCCGCTTCCGCCTGATGCAGCTCGACCAGATCTTCCACCAGCTCCTCCATCGGAAAGGTTTCCATGGAGGGTTGGTCGTCGATGGCCCGATCGAAGCGGGTGAGGAGGAGCAGATCATCCACGAGGCGGCCCATGCGGGCGGTGGTGTGATCGATCTGGGCCACGGTTTGCTGCAGGCCCGGTGGGGCGCCCGTGAGGCCCTCTCCATGGCGCAGGCTGCCGATCAGTGCCCGGATGGCAGCGAGGGGCTGGCGCAGCTCGTGGGAGGCATCGGCGGTGAAGGAGATCAGCCGCTCGATCTGGCGCTGGATGGGCTCCAAGGAGGCGGCCACCATCCTCTGGCTGCCAGCGAACGCTGTGAGTGCCGCCAGGAGGGCGCCGATCAACAGCCCCTGCCGCAACCGGTTGAGCTCTCCATCGGTGGCTGCCGTGCCCACCGCCACGGACACATAGCCATGCAAGGAGGCTGCGCCCCTGCTCCCTTTGCGGGCCAGCACCGGCCTCCAGAACGCCACCCCGTTGGCGAGCGGCAGCCACTGGGCCCGCAGTCGCTCAGTGGGCGGGGGCAGGGTGGCTCCGTCCGGGAGGAAGTTGCCACTGCGTTGCAGGGGCCGTAGCTCATCATCCAGCCAGACGATGCGATGGTTGAGCAACGCCAGGCCATTGACGTCGACGGCGATGGCCATCCCCTCCAGCGGTGGAGCGCCGGGCCTCGATCGGGCCTCATCGATCT
Organism: Cyanobium sp.; assembly: GCA_046081785.1. GTDB lineage: Bacteria > Cyanobacteriota > Cyanobacteriia > PCC-6307 > Cyanobiaceae > Cyanobium. Next base: position 5,612 of record JBJTWN010000117.1, on the reverse strand, counting down.
CGTGGTGGAGCAGCGGCAGCTCGGCGGCGGCCGTGGCCGCCAGCTGCTCGGCCTGGCGCCGCAGCAGATCCCGGCTGGAGCGGCTCACCTGCCCGTACACCCCCAAGGCAAACACCAGCAGCAAGGCAGCCACGAAGGCCGCATAGCGCTGGTTGAGCTGGCGGCGCGTCGCCCGCAGATCAGGTTGCATGGTTCGCATGCAGACGAAATCCCACGCCATACACCGTTTCCACCAGATCAGGGGGCGCGCCGGCGGCCACGAGCTTGGCCCGCAGGTTTTTCACGTGGCTCCTCACGCACTCGGAGCCGGGCGAGTCGCTCCAGTTCCAAACGGCTTGCAACAGCCGCTCTTTGGAGCAGGTGGCGCCAGCGGCCTGGATCAGCGTCTCCAGCAGGCGGTGCTCCGTGGCGGTGAGGCAGAGCTCCCGCTCGCCGAAGCGGGCGCCGTGGCCATCCCGATCGAGGCTGAGGCGTCCCCAGTGGGCCGTGTTAGTGAGGGGCCGAACGGCCCGCCGCAGCAGGGCCTGCACCCTCGCGCGCAACACATCAGGATCAAAGGGCTTCACCATGTAATCGTCGGCGCCTTGATCCAGCCCCACCACCTTGTCGCGGTTGGTGTCGCGGGCGGTGAGCATCAGGATCAGGGGCTGGTGCCCGCCAGCTGCTCGCAGGCGCCGGCAGAAGGCCAGGCCATCGAGCTTGGGCAGGCTGAGGTCCAGCAAGATCAGGTCGTAGGGGCATTGCCGCGCCATCTCCCAGGCCTGCTCCCCATCGGCAGCTTCGTCGCAGGCGTAGCCCCAGGCCTCCACCATCTGCCGCAGGGCGCGCTGAATCAGGGGATCGTCCTCCACCACCAGGAGCTTCATCCCTCCCCCAAACACCCGGCGTTCTGTTGGTAGCACTTCTCCTGTCGGTGCAGGGGGGCGATGCGGCCTGGTCACCCTCACCACAAGTCAGCTTCAGGATCTCGGCCCTAGCGTTTGGCTTCCACAGCCCGCGGCCCCTGAGCTCCCTCGACCGCCACGGCCGCCCCTTGGGGGTGCTGCGCCTGTCGCTAACGGCCCGCTGCAACCTGGCCTGCCCCTATTGCCTGCCTGATGGCAGGGAACCACCGGGGCTGCTGAGCCAGGCCCAGCGCCTGGCAGTGGTGGAGGCCGCCGTGGCCCTCGGCGCCCGCCGCCTGCGGCTCACCGGTGGCGAGCCGTTGCTGCACCCGGGCGTCGAGGCCCTGATCAGCGCGGCAGGCGCTTTGCGCGCCGCCCCCTCTGGCGCCCCCCTCCCCTCCGGCGGCGAGGCCCCAGGGGCCCCCGGGCTCCAGGAGATCAGCCTCACCAGCAACGGCGCTTTGCTCAGCGCCGAGCGGGCGTTGGCGCTGCGGGCGGCCGGGCTCGACCGGCTCACCCTCAGCCTGGATGGCACCACTGGCGCTGCTGTGGCTGCCATGGCTGGCCTGGCGGGGGGCGAAGCGGCGGGTGAAGCCCTGCTGGCGAAGGTGCTCGCCGCGGTCGAGCACGCCCGCGCCGCCGGCTTTGATCCCGCCACCGGCGCGCTCAAGCTCAACGCCGTGATCCAGCGCGGCCGCAACGACAACCAGCTGTTGCCCCTGGCTGAGCTGGCGCGGCAGTGGGGGGTGGAGCTGCGGTTGATTGAATTCATGGATGTGGGCAGCCGCAATGGCTGGCGGCCCGAGGCTGTGCTCACGGCCGCGGAGATGGTGGAGCGCCTTGCGGCCCGATGGCCCCTGGAGCCCCTGGGCCGCGAGGCCCACGGCACCGCCAGCCGCTGGCGCTACCGCGATGGCGCGGGCCACCTCGCCGTGGTGGCCTCCGTCAGCAACCCCTTCTGCGGGGATTACAACCGCCTGCGCGTCACCGTTGATGGCCTGGCCTACACCTGCCTCTTCGCCGCCCCGGCCAGCGGCCTGGATCTGCGGCCCTGGCTGGCGCCCGGCGTGCCAGCGCGGGAGTTGCGGGAGGCGATCGCGGGATTGTGGCGAGGACGGGTGGATCGTTGGAGCGAGGAGCGGCGGGAGGCCTGGCGCCAGGGAGCACCGCCGCCGGTGCGCCATGCGGAGATGGCCTATCTGGGGGGGTGAGGGTGCGCGGGCCCATCACCCCACCAGTAATCGGTACGCCGCATCCAGGCGGTGGAAGGCCTCTGCTTCGCCCCCCATGTCGGGGTGGTGGGCCTTGGCCAAGCGCCAGTAGGCCTTTTTGATGGCCTGGGGGCTGGCGCCGATCTCCAGCCCCAGCAGCCGCAGTGCCTCCCGCCGTGGATCTGACGACGAGGCTCTGGCGGGGTCTTGCCCCACACCCGCCGCCTGCTTCGATTCGGACCCGGGGGGATCCGTTCGGCGCTCACGATGGGCCTCGCGCTGGTATTCGCTGTGGTTTTCGGTGCGGGTGCCCGGGCGGCGGCGGGATTGGCCCTGCCCCTGCCCCTGCCGCTGCTCCAGCCGCTCCACTCGCTGCCGCAGCTCTTCCACCACCCGCAGCGGCTCCTCATTGAGCCACTCCATCGCCCGCGGCCCGTAGAGGGCAAAGGCGGCCCGCACGGCCCAGCGGCCCCGGCTGTGGGGCCCCCGCAGGGCGGCGCTCAATTCGTTGCCCAGGCCGGGCTTGTGGCGGTTGAGCTCCTCCTCCAGGCTGAGGGCAGGGTTCCACCACTGCCGCCGCAGCTCCTCGATCAGTCCCCGCAGGCCACCGGGCGGCCCCACACGCAATCCCGACCAACCGGGGTGGCGGGCCATAGCCTGGCACCAATGCTCCACCACTTGCAGGGTGAGGCCTGGCGCTGCCCCGTTGGTGACACGGCTGGCACCCTGGCTGCGCAGCTGCTCGAGTTGCTGGCGCAGGCTCCACACCTGGCGGCGCAGCGCCTCGTTTTCGGCCAGCAGGGCTTCCACATTCGTGGTGATCGGCCGACCGCGGTGGGTTGATCGCCAGTGGCGGGGATCAAAACCCATTCGGGCAGCTGACAGGGCGCAGGCATTGTGGCAAGGGTGGCCCCGGCTCACCCGGGGCGGTTGAGGGGGGATTGCTCACCCTCCCCACCCGCTGTGGGTCGGTGGCCTGCACGGCTGGGCTCAACTCCCCATGCCCAGCAACTTCCCCGCCGCCAGCAGCAACACCAGGGCCAGTGTGCGCCGGATCCAGGCCACGGGCCAGTGGCGGCTGCCCAGTCGGGAACCCACCACTCCGGCCAACAGCACCGTGCACCCCATCCATCCCAGCTGGGGCGAGAGCCAAGCGGCCATGCCCCGCCGGGCGAGCAGGAGCCCCGCCAAGCCGCTGAGGGAGTTGCCGAAGATGAACAGGGACGACACCGCCGCGGCCTGGCGGGTGGAGGCCCAGCCCCTGAAGAGCAGCAACGGCGTGAGAAACACGCCGCCGCCTGTGCCGGTGAGGCCCGCCAGAAGGCCCAGCGCCACTCCCCAGAGCAGCAGCTGCGCCAGGGGTGGCTCGTCCAGCTGTTGTGGATCGCGGGGCTGACAGAGGAACCGCAGGGCGGAGGCCAGCAGCACCAGGGCCACCAGCCGCTGAAACCAGAGGACGGGCAGATCGATCCAGCCGCCCACAAACGCCGCCGGCAGTCCCGCCAGCAGCACCGGCCAGAAGAGGCGCCAGCGCAGATGGCCGGCCCGCCAAAATTGCCAGCTGCCCTGGACCGCCACCAGCAGATTGAGCATCAGGGCAAGGGGTTTGATCTGGGCCGCCGGCAGCCCGGCCAGGGCGAGCACGGCGATGTAGCCCGAGGCGCCACCATGGCCCACCGAGGCATAGAGAAACGCCACGAGAGCCAGCGGTGGCAGCAACCAGAGCGACACCTCCATGGGGTCAGTTTCGCCTGCCCCCTCATGCTCATGCGGGAGCCGGGGGCCTGGCTCACCCCAGCTCCAAACAGGCCAACCCGTACACATCTGCCAGCGACACCGCCGGTGCCGAGCCCCGATACATGCGCAGCGTTTGGGAGAGGGGCGCAAACCCCAGCCCCTCCAGGAGCGGGGCGGCCCGGGGATTGGCGCCGGGCCCATCCAGGAGCACCGCCCCGGGATGGCGTTGCAGCAGTCCCTCCAGCAGGGCTTTCGCGGCGGCGGGGTTGTCGGCCACCAGGGGGCCGATGCGCCATCCCTCGCCCTCTTTGAGCAGGCAGGGACGCATGCGTCCGAACCCATGGCAGACCCCTTGCCGATCCAGCAGGGCGTGCACCGTTCCCGCAGGATGGTGCAGCCACTGGTGCAAAAAGTGGGGTCGGGGGGAGGGCTCCCGCTGGGCATCAAAGCGCTGCACGGCCTGCTCCGGAATCGCTTCGCCCGCCAGCAGGCACCAGATGGGCGGGGGAGATGGCTGGCTCCGGGCCGGCCATGGCTCCGGAGGCAGGGCGGAGAGCACCGTGCCATCCCCGACCCGCTGCCAGCGGGTGGTAGGGGAGGCAGGCGCAAAGCCCCAGCCGGCGTAATCGGCTACCCGCTCCGGAGCGGCCTCCAGGCCGATGCAAGCCAGATCATCCAAGTGGCGCAGGGCATGGCGCCAAAGCTGCACCCCATACCCCTTCCCCCTGTGCTCTGGCACCACCAGAAACATCCCGATGAAGCCGTAGGAGCGGTTGTAGCGCACGCCAGCGATGCACCCCACGGGCTCCTGATCCAGCCAGCCCACCCAGAGCCCCTGGCGATCCGTTTGGCGGTAGATGGCCACGTCGCCCGCCCCCGGCGTGAAGCCCTCCTGCCGCGCCCAGGCCGTCACGGTGGCAATGTCCCGCGCGCTGAGGGGGCGGATGGTGAGGGGGGCAGGCATCAGGCGTTCAACCCCAACGAACTAGCTGTCCTTGTCAATCGCAGGATGCAGGTCCTCCAACCAAATCACGTTGTCGGCGTAGGACTGCAGATCGGTGGAGAGGCTGTCTTGGGCTCCGCACACCCACACCTCTTTGTGACGTTCAGATTTCACATAGGAGATGGCATCTTCAAAGTCGCCATCCCCAGCGCAGAGGATCAGGCGGTCGTAGACGTCTTGGGCTGCCAGCTTGACGATCAAGGTGGCGATGCCAACGTCCACACCTTTTTGCACCTCGCGCACACTGTTCGTTCCGCAGTGGTGGCAAGTGATGTGCAGATCCTTCAGGCGGTAGAGCTGCACGCGAATCTTGGGGCCGCGCGGTGGCGCGGATTTCAGCCAGGTGTGGAAGCCGTTCTGGGCGTCGGAGGCCGGATCCCGCGTGGAGTTCAGGTAGTAAGCCTCGTAGATCGGGCCGCAATTCAGCTCCACCAGCTGCGACTTGAGCTTGAGGTAGTCAAACGGTTGCGAGCGCCCATGGTTGAACAGGTAGGCGCCGTCGATGATCCAGACGGTTTTCATGGGCCCATTATCGCCGACTTCACCGCACCCGCATCTGCTCGGGGGCCGGCCTGCCTCGCCAAGGGATGGTTTCAGCTTTCACCCTCGGCCACTAGCTTGGCGTAGGCCCCATCCGGATCGGAGATCAGCTCCACGTGGCGGCCCCTCTGCACCACCTGCCCCCGTTCCAGGACCAGGATCAAATCGGCGTCGCGCACCGTGCTCAGACGATGGGCCACGACAATTTGGGTGCAGGCCCGTCGGCGTAGGGCTTCC
>JBJTWN010000116.1:0-21113 GCA_046081785.1 Cyanobium sp. | reverse complement strand
TACCAGACCAACAAGGCGGCCCTGATCGAGCGCATCGCCGAGCTGGTGAACGACAAGAAGCTGGAGGGCATCGCCGACATCCGCGATGAGAGCGATCGCGATGGCATGCGCATCGTGATCGAACTGCGCCGCGACGCCTATCCCCAAGTGGTGCTGAACAACCTGTTCAAGCTCACCCCACTGCAGAGCAACTTCAATGCCTACATGCTTGCGCTTGTTGGCAATGAGCCGATTCTGCTCACTCTGCGCAAGATGCTGCAGGTGTTTCTCGACTTTCGTGTCGAGACGATCGAACGCCGCACCCGCTATCTGCTGCGCAAGGCAGAGGAACGGGATCACATCCTTCTCGGCCTCCTGATCGCCCTTGACAATCTTGATGCCATCATCGCCCTGATCCGGGCTGCCGCTGATACGGCCACCGCCCGAGAGGAGCTGATGGCGCAATTCGCCCTCAGCGAAGCGCAGGCCGATGCCATCCTGCAAATGCAGCTGCGCAGGCTCACGGCCCTGGAGGCCGACAAGATCCGGCTCGAGCATGAGGATCTGTTGGCCAAAATCGCTGACTACACCGACATCCTGAATCGCCGCGAACGGGTGTTTGGCCTGATCAGCGAAGAGCTGCAGGCGATCCGCACCAAATACGACTCTCCCCGCCGCACGGAGATTCTCGATCTCGAGGGTGGTCTCGAAGACATCGACTTGATCGCCAACGAGCGCTCGGTGGTGCTGCTCACCGAAACCGGCTACCTCAAGCGCATGCCCGTGAGCGAATTCGAGGCCACAAGCCGCGGCACACGCGGCAAAGCGGGCACCCGCTCCCAAGGCGAAGAGGCGGTGAAGCTGTTCATCAGCTGCAACGACCACGACGCCCTGCTGCTCTTCAGCGATCGGGGTGTGGTGTACTCCTTGCCTGCCTATCGAGCCCCCATCTGCAGCCGCACCGCCAAGGGCACGCCCATTGTGCAGCTGTTGCCGATTCCACGGGAAGAGGCGATCACCTCCTTGCTGGCGGTGAGCACCTTCGGCGCAGAGGAGCAATTGCTGATGCTAACCAGCAAGGGCTACATCAAGCGCACCACCCTCTCCGCCTTTGCCAACATCCGCGTCAATGGCCTGATCGCCATCTCCTTGGAGGAGGGAGATGCCCTGCGCTGGGTGCGTCTGGCCCTGCCTGGCGACAGCGTGTTGATCGGCTCGCTGAAGGGCATGACCATTCACTTTCGACTCAGCGATGAAGAGCTGCGCCCGCTCGGACGGACCGCCCGGGGGGTGCGCTCCATGAATCTGCGTGATGGCGATCGGCTGGTGAGCATGGATGTGCTTCCGGCCGAACTCGCGGATCGCGTGGCCGAAGGCGGTGCTGATGAGGATGGTGAAGCGGAGGAGGTGATCAGCAGTGAAGGTCCCTGGGTGCTTGTGGCCAGCGCCAGCGGACTGGGCAAACGGGTGCCCGTGCAGCAATTCAGACTTCAGAAGCGGGCGGGGATGGGTCTGCGGGCCATCCGCTTCCGCAGGGAGGGAGATGTGCTGGTGGGTTTGAAGGTGCTCGGAGCCGGGGAGGAACTGTTGCTGGTGAGTGAGCGGGGCGTCATCGTGCGGATGCAATCCGATGCCGTGCCTCAACAGTCACGGGCGGCCACGGGGGTCCGCCTTCAGCGCCTGGATGCGGGCGATCGGCTCACTGAAGTGGTGCTGGTGCCCCCGGCTGCGGCCGAGGTGGAGGAAGAAGCCGCGGCAAACGCTGAGGTGCCGACAGAAGCTGATGCGGAGCTCTTGGCAGATCCAAACCTAGACACCACGGCTGAGGACCTTTCAGACGAGGACGGGGAAGAAGAGCCATCTGAGTGAGCCAGCTGCCACCACACTCCCTATCGAATGGGGAGGTGGCGTTTGAATTCTGGTGTCGCCAGACCTTCAGCCATGCCAAAACGTCGAGCCAAAGTTTTGTAGCCATCCCATACGAGGCAAACAGCGCTGCATACCCTGAATCCAGCCTCTCCCTGCCCCATGGCGAAAACCGCTCTCTGCATCGGGATCAACGACTATCCAGGCACCGGCAGCGACCTGCGCGGCTGTGTGAACGATGCCAATGATTGGGCCTCGACCCTGACGGCTCGGGGCTTCACAGTCAGCAAGCTGCTCGACAGTCAGGCCACCAAGGCTGCTCTGGTGGCCGCCTTTGACCAGCTGATCAGCGGCGCAAAGAGCGGTGACACCGTCACCATCACCTTCTCCGGCCACGGCACCTTGGCACCGGACACCAGCGGCGATGAAATTGACGGCTACGACGAGGCTCTCTGTCCTTACGACATCCATCAAGGCCATGTGCTTCTTGATGACGAAATCCATGAGCTTTTTGGCAAACGTGCCGCGGGAGTGCGGTTGATTCTCATCTCTGACAGCTGCCACTCTGGCACCGTCACCCGTAACGCCCCCACCGATCCTGATGCGGCCGATGCCCCCCGCATCCGCTACCTGCCCTTGGCCAACTGGCTACCGGAAGATCAGCTGCCCAAGGGCGCTGGCGGCAGGCCCATCACCACCCTGCCGATCAACCAGGTGTTCTCCCCCTGGGCCGGCGTGGTGAAGAGCGCAGGCGACCTGCTGATGGCCGGTTGCGAAGAAGGACCAGACCACTACAGCTACGACGCCAACTTCAGCAACCGTCCCAACGGCGCCTTCACCTACTACGCCCTGCGCGCCCTCAAAACACTGCCGGCCACAGCCACCTACCGCGACTGGCACGCTGCCATCCGCCGGTCCCTGCCCTCCACCAACTACCCCCAAAAACCCCAACTGGTGGGCACCAAATCCACCCTCTCCTCCCCCATCCTCGCCTGAGTTCGCCAACCCATGGCCAAGCCATCCGCAGGCCCAGCGCAGAAGAGCGAGAGGGAGTCTGCTCCCTTGCACGTGTCCTGCCATGCCATGGACCTGCGCTACGTCAGCCAACCCCTGATGGTGGGGCATTACGAGAATGACCCCATTGCCGCAGCCGAAGCCCTGATCGACCGCGACATCGTGGCCGGCGAACTCAGCATCCGCAATCACTTGGGGCTGTACGCCGGTCCGCGGGGCACCACCACGGTGGTGTTGATGTCGCGAAGCAGCCGGGAATTGCACCAGGGCAGCTGTCGCGGTGCCGTGGTGATCGGGCTGGGCAAATTGGGCGATCTCTCCTCGATTGCCCTGGCCGAAGCTGTGCGGGTGGGAACCCTGCGCTATCTGCTGCAGATTCTGGATCGGGCGGAAGGCACGGCGCAACTGCAACCCGAGGTGGAGTTGGCCTCCCTGTTGATCGGGCAAAACTCCACCAATGAGATCCACATCGAGGACTCCTTGGCGGCCTTGGTGGAGGGGGTGTTGGCGGCCAATGAGCAATTCAGCAAGGCCTTCCCGAAGGTTTCTCTGCGGGTTGGCCGATTGCAGGTCTTGGAGGTCTACCTCGACACCGCCATCACCGCCACCCGCTCCCTCAGGGTGCTGGAGGGGAAGCTCAACCGCCAGGATCGAACACGCCTCACCATCGAGCCGGAGTTGCAGTTTGGCAAGGGATGGCGGCACCGACTGGATGCGGCCCAGGAAACCGGTTACTGGCCGCGGCTGATCGTCACCAACGCGGTGGCCAACCTCGCCACTTCCGAGACCGCAGAGGAGGGACGGCCTGGCGTGCAACTGGCCAACCAATTGAGCTTTTCCTTCCTCGGAGAGCGGGCCCGTGCCGAAACCCTCCAGCAACAACGCCAAAGCGGATTGGTGGAGAAGCTCTTGGAGGCTTCCATCCAAAACCCCACCTACAGCGAAGACCTCTCCCGCACGCTGTTTCAACTCCTGGTGCCCTCCGCCTTCAAGGAGCTGGCTCGCGGCCTGGAGCAACTGGTGATGGTGCTCGATGACACCACCACAAATCTGCCCTGGGAGCTGCTGCTGGCCGACAGCAAACCTTTGGCTCTCTCGATGGCCATGGTGCGCCAGCTCCAGGCTCCCCGCTTTCGCCCCCGGGTGCGGCAGGCCACCAGCCGCAGCGCCTATGTGATCGGCAACCCAAGCAGCGCAGGCTTCTTCAACGTGTTTGTCGGCGAGGGGCCCAAAGGCTCCACAGGCCTGGCCAGTCTGGATGGAGCCCGCACGGAAGCGGAGAAGGTGCTCACTCTGCTAGGGGGCTCCTACAGCTGCCAGTGCTCCATCGAGGAGGAGAACGGCGTGGATGTGATCAACAAGCTGTATCAACAGCCCTATCGGGTGCTCCACATTGCAGGCCACGGCGTCTACGAGCACCCCACCCGCCAGGGCGAGCGGCGCAGCGGTGTGGTGCTGTCCGGCGGCATCCTGATCACCGCCGCCGAGATTGAAGCCATGGAGGTGGTGCCCGATCTGGTGTTTCTCAATTGCTGCCATCTGGGCACCGTGAAGCGGGAACCGGTGGCGTTCAACCGCCTGGCGGCCAGTGTGGCCAGACAACTGATTGAGATGGGGGTGCGCGCTGTGGTGGCCTGCGGTTGGGCGGTGGACGACCAGGCCGCCCTGGTGTTTGCAGAGGTGTTTTACACCGCCATGCTCAACGGCAGGCGGTTTGGCGAGGCCGTCTTCCTGGCCCGCAAGGAGGCCCACGCCGCCGTGCCCGCCAGCAACACCTGGGGCGCCTACCAGGCCTACGGCGATCCTGCCTATCAGCTGGAGACATCAGATACAGCTCCCGCCGATGGCAGCGGCCCCTCCCCGGAGGACTCGCCCCGCTGGACACCGGTCAGCTCGATGGAGTTGATCGATCGACTCAAGCAGCTGGAGGTGCGCATCGGTCATAGCGACAGCCAAGACGGAGCTGCTGATTCCCTCCAACTGGAGTTGCGCCGTCTCCAGGACAGCGTCCCGCCCTCCTGGCTGGGCAGCGCAGAGGTGGCCGTGGCCGTGGCCGACGTTTACGCCGCGTTTGGAGGAGCGCTCTGGGAGGAGGCCTGCCGCCACTACCTTGCAGCCATTCGCAGCCATCAAGGCAGCGATGGGCTTCCCGTTCGCGCCATGGAGCAACTCGCCAACCTGGATGCCCGATTGGGGGAGCGCAACAACGATGAAGCCCGGGTGGAGAAGGGCATCGAGCGACTCAAGGCGCTGATCCGGATCGCCTCCTCGGCCACCAAGGAAGCCGCCGGCGAACAGGCCGCAGGGCCTCCCGGAGAGTGGCAGGCCCTGCTGGGCAGCGCGTACAAGCGGCTGGCCGCCCTGCGCGCTCGTGCCCTGAGCGGCTCCGCCCAAGCCATGGGCAAGAAGGGACTCGACAGCGTGATGGAGCCGTTGAACGCGAGCATCGAGGCCTACAGCATGGCCAGCGATCAGGGCGTTTCCAACCAACTCAATCGCCTGGCCCTGGAGGCGGTGCGCGGGCTGAGCGAACCGATCAACAGCAAAGCCATCCAGCAGGCCCAGACCCTCGTTGAAGAGTTGCGCAGCACCCTCCCGCGCGATCACTCCTTTTGGAGTCGTGTGGCCGTAGCCGATGCCCTGTTGGCCAGGGGGCTGCTCGATCGCCGACTTGCTGCCGAGGACCCCAGCGGTGACGCTGCGGCCAAGGAGATCGAGGAGGCCTACCTGGATGTGTTCGCCAACGTTCGCAACACCCCCCTCGAACGGGAATCGGTGCATGAGCACCTCTCCCTGTTGGGGGATCTGGTGGAAGTCCGCGGTCAAAGCCGCGCTGATCCCTGCCCCCCCGGCCCCGGCTTGGCCGCACGTTTGCGGGCGATCGGGGCGGCGCTGCAGCGGTGGGAGGAGACGATGGGTGCCAAACGGCCAGGGCCGCCCGGCTCCGGGGGGGGAGAAGATGCCATGGAAAGCCTGAGTTAGAACGCGTGCAAACCGGCGAAGACAAGCGGGGATGGAGCGGGGATGGGCTCGTGATCGGCGCGGGCCCGGCCGCCCTGGCCATCGCTGCGGAACTGGGGGAGCGGGGATTGGCCGTGACCGCCCTCGCTCCCCTTGATCCAGCCAGCCCCTGGGAGAACACCTATGGCATCTGGGCCGAAGAGGTGGAGGCGCTGGGCCTGGGGCAGCTCCTCTCCCACCGCTGGAGTGACACGGTCAGCTACTTCGGCCCCGGTGGCCATCCCGCTGAGCCAGCCGGAGAGGGCCTGATCCGCCATGGCCGCCCCTACGGCCTGTTCGACAAGGCGGCCCTGCAGGCCCACTGGCTGGAGCGCTGCGCCAAAGCCGATGTGCGTTGGCAGCGGGGCCGGGCCGCCGCCATCCGCCATGGGGAGGCTGCCTCCACCGTCACCACCGACGATGGAGTAGAGCTCCAGGCCCGGCTGGTGGTGGATGCCAGCGGCCATGAACCGGTCTTTGTGCGCCGCGGCACCGATGGCCCCGTGGCCGGCCAGGCCGCCTATGGGATCGTCGGGCACTACAGCGCCGATCCGATCTCGCCAGGGCAGTTTGTGTTCATGGACTACCGCAGCGATCACCTGAGCGAGGCTGAGCGGCGCGAACCACCCACCTTTCTCTATGCCATGGATCTGGGCAATGGGGTGTTCTTCTGTGAGGAGACCTCCCTCGCCCTGGCCCCGCCCGTGCCCTTCTCCACCTTGCGCGCCCGCCTGCAGCAACGCCTGGCCCATCGGGGCGTGGCCGTGCGCGAGGTGTTGCATGAGGAGCACTGCCTCTTTCCGATGAATCCGCCCCTGCCCGACCTGCGGCAGCGGGTGGTGGGTTTTGGCGGGGCGGGCGGCATGGTGCATCCGGCCTCCGGCTACATGGTGGGCAGCCTGCTGCGGCGCGCGCCGGACCTGGCAGACGCCATCGCCAGCGCCCTTCAACAGGGCCTCACGGGCCAGCCGCTCGCCGAAGCCGCCTGGGCTGGCCTATGGAGCCCGGCGCTGCGTTGGAAGCACGCCTTTTTTCGGTTCGGGCTGGAAAAACTGATGCGTTTTGATGAGGCGCGACTGCGCCATCACTTCCACACCTTTTTCCAGTTGCCGGCGCAGCAGTGGAGTGGCTTTCTCACCAACACCCTGGCTCCCGGGGAGCTGGTGGGAGCGATGGCGGGACTGTACGGGCAGGCTCCGTGGGATGTGCGCTGGGGGCTGATGGGGATGCAAGGGCGAGAGGGAGCCCTGCTGGCGCGCATGCTGCTCGGGGGGTGAGCCCTGGCCGTGCTCTGCCTTGCTCGCTTCAGCGGGCGGGATAGGCGGTGGTGCGCACCGGCCTGAGCTGCCAGCTGGCCTCACCGGGGACAAGTTTGTAATCGATCTGGCGGCTGCCACCGCTGGGCCTGGCGTTGCTGTCACCAGGGCGGTAGACGGGAAAGCTGCGCACCAGGGTGCCCTCAACCACATCGAAACTGTCGTGGCCCATGTAGCCCTTGGCATCGGCGCCGCTCAGCTCAGGAAAGTTGATCGGCGAGAGCGTGCGGCCCGGGGAGGCTCTCCAGGCATGAACGCTGCCGTAGCTGCCGCTGCCGGCGCTCTGAACAAACACGAACAGCTCGGGCCGGCCATCGCTGTTGAGATCCTCCACCTCAACGTTCTGCACGCTGCCATCGATCGTCTGGCGCAGCACGGGATAGGCCTTGCCGCCCTCCAGCGCCTCCACCGTGAGCTGGCGCAAGGATCCCTCACCGCTGCTGGTCACCGTGAAGGTGACCCCCTGGAGCGCCAGGGTGCGGGGCCAGGGAGCCGATCGAGCGGCTGGGCCCAAAAGGCTGCCGGCCAGGGCGGAGGCCAGCAGCAGATGACGCACCAGGCGATCAGACCGAAGGCTGGGGCGGTGGGGGGAGACGGGTGCCATGGGATGGGTGAAGCTCAGGCGAGAGGTAGAAGAGATTGGCTCCGCCACTGCGCATCGAGAGCGTGGAAAAGCGGGCTTGAGCTGATGGGCTGACCGCTGGCGGCAGGCTGCAGATCGCCACGCCTTCGCCAGCACCACGCTCGGAGAGGGCGATCAATAAGCGCCGCTCGGCATCCAGCTCGACAACAATCACCTCGCAGTCGAGGGGCATGCGGCTGCCATCCGAGGCAACACCGTAGGCGTTGAGGCGATGAATGGGGGCGGCCTCTTGAACTCATTGCATGATCGTGTCCCATGGCTTGAGACGCTTCACTCGCAACAAGTTGCCTGGATCAACTGGCTGGAAACGGGTTGCGTGAAACAGGTGGAGAGGAACGGTTTGCTGGATTGGATCAAACCTGCGGCGGGCGCCGGAAGGGCCAAGCTCCGCCACAGGCTCGATCCGCGCAAGAAGATCGAGCGAGCGATCAGTCGCCCTTGCCCGTGAGGCCCTCGATGGCATCTCCCAACGATTCAGCGGCCTGGTGCACCTTGTCTTTCACAGCGCCAGCCGCATCCATGAGGTGGGCCTGCACCTGCTTGGCCTGCCCCTGGGCCTTCAGCTTGTCGTCACCGGTGATGTCGCCGGCAGCGGCCTGAAGTCGACCCTCCGCGTCTTTGGCGGTGGCCTTGATTTTGTCTTCGAGACTCATGGCACTCGGGCAATGGGAAGAAAGGAGGGCAAGGCAGAGCCGGCCGTTGAAACAAACGTAGCCAAACGCCGGGCCTCAGACCCGCTTGATCAGGCGCACCACTAACAGCAGCAAAATGGCCCCGAGGGTGGCAACCAGGATGCTGCCCAGCAGCCCGCCTCCGGCCGCGCCAGCCAGCCCGCCGAAGAGCAGGCCACCGATGAGGGCGCCGATGATTCCCACCACCAGATCACCAATCAGGCCGAAGCCGCCACCCTTCACCACCACACCAGCCAATATGGCAAGCATTGCGCTGCAACATTGATTCATCAGTTGCAACACATGAGCCAAAAGTTTTCCTGTCATTATCCGCATGGGAGCCCACTCCCGAAGCTGTGCAGTTTTTTTGGCCAGGCAACATCTGATGCCGGGAGAAGCGGCCATTTGAATGAGAGGAGAAATGAGAGAGCCAATCAAAAAGAAAAGCCCCTGCCGGAGCAGGGCAGAGCAACTTTTGCCTGGCTCAACCGAGCCGCCGCTCAAGCCGCTCGGGAGGCCTTGATGCGCTGACGCAGCTTGCGGCTGAAGCCGAAGGCGGCGCCGACACCCAGCACAGGCAGGGGGCCTGGGGTTTGGTAGAAGGCGTTGACATAGGCATAGTCACTGACCACTGTTCCGTTGGTTGTCAACTCATCCAGAATAAACAGGTCTTTGTACGTGTTAGCGGGCAAGGTCAAGCTGCCCGAACCAGTAATTGTTCCAAGCAGTGTATCTGGAAAAGTATTCAAAACAGAATAGATCGATTTTTTCACTGACATGCCAGCGAATTGTGGATACTGCGTGGGGCTGGGGCTAAACAGTTGAACCTTGGAAAACCATTGGTCAGGGTAGGAATCCTTGATACCTAGATAATACTGAAAAGCACTTGTGGACACGACAGTACCATCAAGAACGCTGTAATCAACACTGACGGCCCATGCATCAACATTGGCATCGGCTGGGGCCGAAAACGTCCCATTGTTGTTGTTGTCTTCCCAATCCCAGAAAACAAGGCCATTCCCGGCGAAGCCAGGAAAAACGCCCCCATTGCCGGAAGGTCCATCATCAAATAAAATCTCTTTGTCCGTAGGGTAATAATAAAGGACATTGTTTACTCCAATATTGGTCTGCAAGACTTGATCATAAACATCATTTGTGATTGGAGTCTGCGGCGGACCAGGTGGAATGGGATTTCCAGGAGCGCCATTCCATTGAAGTCCGTATTCACAAGACGTAAGCCCGTTGCCGTCTAAAACGAATGTGCATCGCAGGGCTTTGGCCTCCTCGCCCGAGAGCACCACGCTGGCAGACAGGGCGCCGAGGGCCAAGGCGGAGCTGGCCATGGCACGCAAAGAGCCAGCCATTCGCTGAAAACGAATAGAGAATGAAGTCATGAGTTGGTTCTTGTTGGGCTAAGAAAGTTCCCCGTGCACCTTAGGCACCATTGCGAACACTTCCACCGCCAGAAACGAGTCTTTCGCCTTCTCAAGTTGAGCCCAAGGCCTTGCCTCTTTAGCCATGCAAAGATCGCAGCCCCTTTCTCAACAATGCAAAATTCGCAAGCAAGAGCAGTCGCAGCCGGATTTCAGCCCATCCTCAACAGCGGCGACGTGGACCAGTGGCACGCCGGCCTCAGCCAAGCGCTTGGCGATTGCCGCGTCGATCTGCGCCCCAGCAAACGCCTCAGCTTTGCCGCCCGAATCGGCGCCTGCTCCATCGGAGCCCTCACCCTGCTGGAGCTCAGAAGCGAAGGGGCCCTCTTCAATCTGCGCCGCCAGCAGCGCTCAGATGCGGCTGTGCTGTGGCTTCCTGAGCAAGGGAGCATGGAAGAGCGGCAGGCCGGCAGCGAAGAGGCCTGGCAGGTGAGCCCGGGCCAGGCCCTCTGGGTGGCACCGGGAACGGAGCTGCGGGGCCTCACCGAAGAGCACTGCGCTGGCGTCTCGATCGTGCTGCCCGAGGCTCTGTTGGCTCAATTGAGCCAGAGGGGCGGCGCCACCAGCTTGCTCAACCCATTTCAAACCCGTCGCCTGCCCAGCCTTGGCCCCCTGCTGCGAGCCGCGCGGGAGATGATCACCGCCGCCCGCCAACAACCGGGCTGGCTGCAGCCGAGCGCGGCGCTCTTTTGGCAGGCCCTGGTGAAGCACTGCGAGCAGGCCTGGGGCGTCCCGCCGTTGGAGCCCGATGGCGAGCGGGCCGCCAGCTTGAGCAACCAGTTTTTGGAGCTCTGCCACAAACAGCTGGGGGAATCGCCCCGGGCCCGTTTCCACCTCGGGGAATTAGCCCTGGCGTTGCATGTCACCCCCCGCACCCTGCAGAGCCACCTCCGCAGGGAGCTGGATGCATCCCCGCGGGAGGTGTGGGAGTGTTTGCAGCGGGAACGCGGCGGGCCTACTTGTTGGTGAACAGGGCCTTCAGGAAGCTGCCCAGGGCTTCACCGGTCGCCGCCCCAGACGACGGGGTGGCGGCAGCGGGACGGGAGAGGGAATCCTGGGTGGCCACCAGCTTGTAGTCGCCGAAGCGGAACACGCCGCTGTTGCCATGGTCGACATAGCTGGCCGGCCAGCTGCCGCCAAAGCCATCACTGATGGTGTAGCCGCCGCCTGACTGCTTGAAGACATAACGTTTGCCGTTTTGCAGCTGCACCACAAACGTGTTGAGCCCATCGCGGATCACCTGCTTGAGCTGGCAGGGCCCGTCGTACACGGCCTCTCCGCCGCGGCTGAGGCTGCACAGGCCTGAATCCCGCATCACCCGCTTGTCCTCACCAAAGCTTCCGGAGGAGGAGCTGCTGGGGGCACTGCCAAACAGCCGTTTGGTGAGCCCGCTCGCCACGTTGGTCTGCGACCAGCCGTCGTCGTAGCAGGTGCGCTTGGCGATGATGCAGGCCTGGCCAGTGCTGAGCCGAAAATCCCTGCTGCTGGCACCTTCCAGGTTGCGGGCCAGGCGTTCGGCCGCCTCAGGGCCGAAAGTGTCTTGGGTCAACCCTGCCGAGGGGCCCTAACTGTCGTAGCAGACCCGCCCGGCCGTATCGCACACCACGCCAGGATTCGGGAAGGTGAGACCAGCCTGGGCGTAGCTCCGTGAGGCCAAGGCCAAGGGAATGGCCAGCGAGACAAGGGCTCCACCAAGAAACGGGGTGAGCAAACGCATGGACTGTCATCAACAAGCAGCATGCGCAATTTATCTATGCTTCAGGAGGGAGGGGGTACAGAGCCATGACGAGTCTTGCGTCGTCTCACGTTCGCTGGTTTTCGGTAGGTTGGCCGTGTGTGGTGCAGTGAACCATGGCCAAGTGGCGGCTTTTTCTCACCGTGCTGCCCTTCACCCTGCTCTTTGCCCTGGCCAAGGTGGCCATGCATCGGCTGGGTTGGGAGCTGTGGGCCTTTGATTCCCTCACCGGCGCCCTCTTTGGAGCGGCCACCTTTGTGATCGCTTTTGTGCTCAACGGCACCCTGAGCGAATACCACGCCAGCGAAGACATGGTGCTGCAGGTGGTGAACGCCGTGGAATCGATGGCGGATCTCAACAGCCTCAGCGCCGCCAGCCAGCCCGCCTACGCCAGTGCGCCCCTGCAGCGGCGACTGGCCGATCTCCTGGGCGACACCGAAAGCTGGCTGCGCAACGATCTCGGCCTGGAGCAGCTGGAGCGGGGCCTCGATGGGCTCAACCTGGCCTTCGCCGATCTCAAAGCCTGTGGCGAAGACTCGGCGGCCAATGATTGCCAGGCGGAGCTGGCGCGCCTGCGCCTGCTGATCAGCCGCATGCATGTGAACCGCAGCACCTGCTTTCTCGGGCCGGCCTACGCCATGTTAGAAATCTTTCTGGTGGCGGCTGTGGTGGCCCTGCTGCTGATCAAAGCCGATCTGTTCGATGAGGTGCTGGTGGTGTCGTGTTTCCTGTTCACCTCCTTCACCTACCTGCTCCTGCTCATCCGCGATCTGGACAACCCCTTCCAATACGACGGCAGCTCCTGCGTGGATGCCGATCTGGCTCCCTTGAGCGCCTGTCGCGGCCGGCTTCAAGCCGCCGCCCCGGCAACAACCTGAAGCGCCGCTGCCCGGCCATGGCGCCAGCATGGGAGCGATCGCTCCACCACCATGGCCCCCTCCACCGACGCCTCCGCCCGCGCCGAATTGTTGGCCCTGCTGCGGGGCGGCGGCGACGGCGAGCGGATCGAGGCGTTGATCTCGCAAGTGGAGCGGGAGCAGCCTGCGGATCTGCGACGCGACACTCCCCTGGTGGAAGGGGTGTGGGAGCTGCGCTGGAGCAGCAGCTCCCTGCCCTATCTGGCCACCGCCCCCTGGATCACCAACCTGCAGGTGCTCGCCCCCTCCCGGGGGCAAGGCATGAATCTGCTGCGGCTGGCGGGGCCCCTGGGCGAGCTGGCGGCCATCACCGTGCGGGCGGCGATTGCCGTCGAGCCACCGGCCGCGCCCGATCAACCCAGCCAGAGGGTGAGCGTGCGCTTTGAGCAGGGCGGCTGGCTGGGGCCCAGGCTGGGGGGGCAGCGGCTGCAGCTGCTGCGGCAGGTGAAGCAAAGCTTCCCCGCCTGGCTGGACATCACGGTGGTGGATCAGGAGCTGCGCCTCTGCCGCGGCAATGCCGGCACCGTGTTTGCTCTGCTGCGCCGGCCGGATCTGAGCGTGGAGGAGCTTCTGGGCTGAGGGGCCGCACAAACGCTTCAGCCTGTAGCGGCGAGGCGATGGAGCCCGCCGAACGGCGCCATCCTGCAGTCAGTCACCCCGCACCGTCATGGGCTCCTCGGGTTTCCCCAACACGGTTTCTGCCACCCAAGCAGGGCGCTGGCTTCCCCTGCTGCTGCTGTTGGGGGGATTGGCCGTGGCAGGGCTGACACCACACGCCGCGACTGCGGCTGATGCGCCGGTGGTGCACCACAGCGGCCCCTGCAATGCCTCCACAGCCCTGGCGCTCGGCGGTGGTCTGTTCGTGGTGGCCGATGATGAAGAGAGCGCTCCGGCGACCTTGCGGGTGTATCGCAGCGGCCAAGCTGGCCCGGCGGTCGGGGAAGGCACCCTTTCGGAGCGGGCCGTGGCGCCGGTGAAGGATGGGCATCCCGAACTGGATTTGGAGGGCTCGGCCCGGATCGGGCCCTTGGCCTACTGGATCGGCTCCCATGGGGCAGCCGAGGCCCGGGAGAAAAGGGTCAAGGGGGATGGCCCCCTCGGCGCCCCCCGCCCCAACCACCGCCGCCTCTTAGCCACCAACCTCGGCGTGCGGACTGGCACCGAGGGCGCAAGGATGGCGCTCACACTGGAGCCGGTGGGGCGTCCTTACACAACCCTCATCGAGGATCTGGCTGCCGACCCCCGCCATGCGCGCTTCGGGCTGGCAGAGGCCGCGAGGCGACCCGCCAAGGCCAAGGGGGGCTTGAACATCGAGGGGCTGGCGTCCACCCCCACGGGCGCTCTGCTGATCGGCTTTCGCAATCCCCTGCCCGAGGGCAAGGCCCTGGTGGCGACCCTCACCAACCCCAACGCCGTGATCGCCGGCGAGAAGCCCCGATTCGGTGATCCGGTGCTGCTCGATCTGGGTGGGCTTGGCATCCGCAGCCTGGAGTGGGTGAAGGGCCAGCTGCTGATCGTGGCGGGCCCCGCTGAAGGATCCAAAGGCAAAACGCCACCATCGGTGCTCTACCGCTGGAGCGGCCAAGCCAGCCAAGCCGCTGAGCAGCTGCGCACCTTTGGCCCGGTGGACGGGGTGCCACTGAACCCCGAGGGCCTCTTTGTGGATGGCGACAGCCTGGTGGTGATCAGCGATGACGGCAAGCTGGAGCGCAACGGCAAGGCCTGTGAGGATCGCCCGAAGGCCAAACAGGGTTTTCGGGAGATTCGGCTCATGCCGCTGCCCCAAGCCCCTGGTTCGCGACCCACCGCACACCTTCCTCGCTTTGATCCGTGATCCCTTGCCTCCCGATCCTTGCGAGCTCAACCGAGCCCGATTGCAGTCCTTGCTCGCCTTGGTCGGCGATCCCCTCCCAGCGCCAGAGAAGGAGAGGCTTTCCTGATGGCTTCACCCGATTCGGACGCTGAGAAACGGGCCATCCTCAAGGAGCCCGCCATGAGCCCTGCTGTTGGGCGGGGTGCGTCCCGGCTGGCGGCGCTGGGCTGGGTGGCCGCGGCCGGGGGGCTCCTGGCGGCGGGGCTGGTGGGCAGCGTGTGGTGGCTGGGCGGCGAGGGGCGCTGGGCGGCGGCCGGCGGGGTCGAGTGGCGGGGGCCCGCCTTGGCCGGACCGGAGCCGGGCACGCAGCGCTTGATGGCCAGGCTGGGGGGCGACGAGGCCGATGTTTACCTGCCGGTGGCCGCCGTGCGCCAGCAACGATCCACTGGCGAGCCGCCAAGGCCCCTGCCCGCAGCCCTTCTGCTCCAAGGCGCCAATGTGGACAAAAGCCACTACGCCACGTTTGCGGCCCTGCTCGCCAAAGAGGGCTTTGTGGTGGTGGTGCCCAATCACTGGCGCACCTTCCCGCCCCTGCCCTGGCTGGGCCGCCGCATGCTGCTGGCGGATCAGCGCCAAATCCCCGCCACCGTGGCCGCCCTGCGCCAACTCAACGCGACGGCTCCACCGCCATGGCAAGGAGGGATCGATGGGGAGCAGCTGGTGGTGGTGGGCCACTCCATGGGAGGGCTGGCGGGGCTGGACGCCCTGGCCAACCGCTGCCGCTTTCCCCTCTGCATCGGCCGTTTTGCCAGGCCAGCGGCCTTGCGGGGCGGGGTGTTTGTGGGCACGGATCTGCGGGGCCACAGCCACGGCCCCGTGGCACCCATCGACACCGATGGGCTGCCGGTGGCCCTGATCACAGGCAGCCGCGATGGCGCCTCCAAACCCGAGGACGTGACAGCCACCTGGCGCCAACTGCGCACGCCCCGGCGCGAGCTGCTCCAGATCGAAGGCGCCAACCACTACGCCCTCACCAACAGCAGCCAGCCGGTGAATCCACCCGGCCTGCCGCCGCTGCACGCTGATGCCAACGCCGCCACAGCGGATCAGCGCGCAACGCTCGAGCAGCTGGCCAACTGGAGCGCGGCCTTCCTGCGGGAAGCGGTGGGGCCGAGCGCGGCGCCGCAACAACCAGGCGGCGAGGGAGCCAAACGGAAGCCTGGGCCATGACCATGATGGGAAGGCACACGCCTGGTTCGATGGAACTCCACAGCACGTCTTTCTCCCCTGGCGGCTGGATCCCCCGGGAGCACAGCGGTGAAGGAGCCGATCGTTCCCCGCCCCTGAACTGGAATGGAGTGCCCGATGGGGTGGGAGCCTTTGCCTTGATCATGGACGACCCGGATGCACCGCCGGGCCTCTGGATCCACTGGGTGCTCTACAACCTGCCGCCAGAGCTGCGGGTGCTGCCAGCGGGGGTGGCCCCGCATCCGCGCTTGGAGTCGGGTGCCCTCCAGGGTGTCTGCTGGGGGGTGGAGACCTTCAGCCGCCAGGGCTACGCGGGCCCCCTGCCGCCGCCTGGACCAGCCCACCACTACCGCTTTCACCTCACAGCCCTGAAGACGCCTCTGGATCTGCCGGCAGGGGCAACGGCGGCCGAGGTGAGGGCTGCCATGGCCGGTCACAGCGTGGCGGAGGCCACCTTGATCGGCCTTTATCAGCGACGGGCTTGAGGCACCCCCAGACGGGGGGGTCAGCCAGGGCCTGGGGCATCCGCTCATCCGTGCAGGGTCTAGACGGGTGCAAACACCTCCAACCAGTCGGCCTTCATGTCCACCACACACCAGCCCCGCTCGTGGGCCTCGGCAAGGGCAGCCACCAGCTTGCCCGTGCTCTTGGTCACAGCGTCGTAGGCGTATTCCCGCTCAGCGTCGGTGTGGTGCACGATCAAGCCGAAGCTGGGGTGGGGATTGGCAATGGTGGTGTATTGCAGCATGGCGTGGTCGCCGTCGCTGTTGCCGCAACAAAAGACGGGGCGGCGTCCGATGAATTGGTGAATGCCTGCAGGCTTGCCGTCGTGATCGTTGACGAATAAATAGTCGAGGGTTTTGGTGAGCACAGGCACCCCATCGCGCATCGCGAAGGTGGTGCGGGCGGTGGAGCCCACCACCTGCTCGGGAGGAATGCCATACACCCGCTCCACCCAGACGCGCATGAAATCGGCCCCGCCACCGGAGACGATGTAGGTCTTGAAGCCCTGAGCTTGCAGGTGGCGGAGGAGTTCCTGCATGGGCTGGTAGGTGAGGCTGTCGTAGGGCCGGCCGAAGTGCGGATGGGTCGCAGCGGCGAGCCAAGCTTCCACAGCTTCGCGAAACTCATGGTTTGTCAGGCCGGCATGGGTGAGGGCCACGAGTTTCAACAGTCCCTCAAAGTGCTCCCCCGCCATCAAGGCGGCCAGATCGCCGGCGAGCGCCGCCTGCACCATCGGATCTTCAGCGAGATTGGGCTGGCTCTGAAGCTTCCGCTGCAGTTCATCGATCGCAAAGGCCGCCTGGAACGGCAGCGGTTGTTCAGGCCAAAGGGTGCCGTCGTTGTCCACCACGGCAATGCGTTCCGCCGGGGGGATGAACGCGGTGGAGCCCTCTTGGCTCACGTTGGCCACAAACGAGAGGATGGCCTCTTTGGCAGGCCCCTCCCTCCAGGAGGGAAGCGGATCAGCAGCGGTGGAGGTCATGGAGCTTTGTCTGGGCCACCCCGTAATCTCCCACGTGGTAGAGGCTCAGGGCTTCGGCCCGCACGGGAAAGGGCTCGAAGGGCTCCGCCTTGAGGGCCTCCAAAACGTCTCGGTGGCCGATGCCCACCGTGATGTGGGGGTTGTAGTTGGGGCCTGTGCGGGGACCGACGAAGGCTTGCACATAGTCCACGGTGGGTTGGCTGATCGGCCCGCCGTCGAGGCGGGGCGCAAACGCCTCCGCGGTTCCCTGTGCCGCCGCCAACGGAGCGACGGCGTCGATGATCCGCTGCTGCAGGCGGCGCCAGTCGTCGGTGGGCTGGATCACGATGCCCATCGCACCGAGGTTTCCATGCAACAAGTTATAGAGGCCCGTGGCCGTGCTCTGCCAGTTCACAGCAGGCCCCGTGGCCACCACCTCCCGCACGGCATCAGCGACGGCCTCCAGATCAGCAAGGGGCACGAACCGCTGCAGGATCGTGATGTGAGGGACGTGGTGGGCATCGAGGGCAAAGCCAATGGGGTCGTTGGCCAGCAGGCGGGCATTCCAGGCCTTGGCACGCTCCACCGTGGCGGCATCGGGCTCGAAGAGCACATTGATGGCAATCAGAGTCATGGGTCTGCAGTCAGTTCAAAAGGTCTACTTGACGGGTGATGCAAACGCCTTGCGCCGCTTTGCCTTGTCGCTGGCGGGATGGACGTGGGGGGCGAGCCAATCGGCTGTTTTTGGCTCACGCCAGAGTGAAAACGAGATAGATCGCATAAAGCAACAGCAGCCCACCGCCCTGCCACCGGCCGATCCATCCAGATCTGGAGGGGGTGGCCACGAGCACAGCCAGCACAGCAAAGGTGAGGGCGATGGCCGCAGCCTTGCCATCGCAAGGGATCGGGTGAAGGATGGCAGCGATCGAGACAATGAAGAGGTTGTTGAAGATGTTGCTGCCAAGAATCGTTGCCAAACCCACCTCGTCATGGCCCCGGAGCTTGGCAATCACCGTCGTGGCCAGCTCTGGCATGGATGTGCCCAGGGCCACAACGGTGGCCCCCACCAGATAGTCGGGCACTCCGAAGGATCGGGCCAATCCCTCGGCGCTGACCACGATGAAGAAACCCGCCGCCACCAGGAGGGCAAGCCCCAGCAGGCAGGACGCAAGGATCAGCCCATGGCGGTGTGCTCCCAACACCTCCTCCGCGGAGCTGCGTTGGCGTTGGGTGGCGCGCACGGTGGCCCAGAGCCACACCACGAAGAGCAGCAACATCAAACAACCATCCCCACGGGAGAGCTCACCATCGATCAGCAGGAGAGCCGTCAGAGCGGGAGCCACCAGGACCACCGATCGATCCCGTTGGAGGTCCTGGCGCGGGACCTGCAGACCGGCCATCAGCAGGGGCAGCGCAAGGATGAGACAGAGATTCACCACATTGCTGCCGAGGGCATCCCCCAGCGCGATCTGCGGTGTGCCCGCAAGGGCCGACTGCACAGCAACCGAGAGTTCCGGGCTGGAGGTGGCAAAGGCAGCCACCGTCGCCCCGATGGTGCCGGGTGGAATGCGCGCCCAATGGCCGAGGCCCACGGCTCCACGCACAAACAATTCCCCCCCCAGGCCTGCGCAAAGCACCCCCAGGAGAAGGGCAACGCCGTGGGTCATCTGGATCAACGCCTCCGATCCAGCTTGCCTTGGGCGACGGGAACCGCTAAGCGCTCAATGCGGCTTTGATTTTTTGGCAGATGTTGACCAGGGCCTCCTCTCTTTTGGCTCCCCGCAGGCTGCTGATGGCTCGGGAGGTGTCGTGAGCGGCTTCGTAGGCGCCGATCTCGCTCTCCTGGTAGAGACAGGGGCTGAGATACACCCAGACGATCTGGAGCCCTCGTGATTTTGCGGCAGCCAAAAGCGACGGCAGCTCATGCTCCGCAATGAATGGCGAGGCGAGAAAATCTTTGCTCACCAACAACACCGCCACCTTGGAGGAGCGCAAGGCCGTCTCAATGGCCTCCCGCCACTTTGTGCCCGGATCAATCTTCGTATCGTCCCAGAGGGTCAAGGCCCCTTTGCGCACAAGGGGTTGGAGGAAGTCCTGAAGCAACTTGAGCCACTTCTGGTCCTTGTGGCTGTAGCTGATGAACACATCCGTCCCAGCTGTTCGCTCCAGCGGCTCTTGGGGTGGAGGGGGAACGGCCTGCCATTGCGATTCACGCCTGGCAAACGCCTCTGCGAAGGCAAAAGGATCAAATCGCTCTTGATCACAGGGATCAAACAGGTGAATGGCCACCTGCACAGCACGGGGGGCGCGGCCCAACTCTTCCGCGATCACTGCAGCCATGCTCACCGCCACATCCTCGTAACTGAAACCAGCTCGTCCCGCACCAATCGCAGGAAAAGCAATCGAGGTCACGCCGAGGGCATCGATCAGCCGCATGCAACGGCGCGTGGTCATCTCGAGAATGGCTCTGGGGGAGGCTTGTTCCCCTCCGGCTGCGAGGGTGACCGCATGGAAGATGTAACGGGCCCGCAGCGCACCGGCTGTGGTGACGACCACATCCCCGGAAGCGGCTGGAACCATCTTGGCGGCATCCAACGCAATCGCCTGACCACCGGCCTTGCGGATCGCCCGCGACACCCCGCCCCCCATCGAGAGATAGCCATCGTCAGAACTCACCAGCACCTCGGCTTCCGAGGTGAGGAGGTCGTCGAACTCCAGAGCCAAAGTGGAGGCTCCAAAGCGATAGAAGCGGCGTTTGGATACCTGGTTCATGAGGGGGCTGAGTGCGACCAGTGAACTCTCACCAGCCATCCTCCCCGCCATCCATCTGTTCCTCTTCCTCTTCAGGCGGCCAGGCCAGGTTCACCACCACCGGCGCGTGGTCGCTGGGCTGGCTGAGACCCCGCAGCTGCTGGTGGATCACGCAGCCCGTGGCGCAATGGAGCAGCAACTCGTCGAGATAAATGTGATCGATGCGCCAGCCGCGTCCCGTTTCCCAGCCGCCCGTGCGGTAGTCCCACCAGCTCCAGTGGCCGCTGTCGGGCTCAAACACGCGGAACACATCTCCCAGACGATCGCCGAGCACCCGGCGCAATGCTTCCCGCTCAGCGTCGCTGGCCATGATGCCGCCGCTGAGGCGCGCTGGATCATGGATGTCGCGCGCTTCCGGCGCGATGTTGAAATCACCCACCATGCAGAGGGGGTCGCCGCTTTCCGCCTGCACCTCGAGGTAGCGGGCCAGGGCGCCCAGCCAGCGCAACTTATCGAGGTATTTCTCTGAGCCCACGGCCGAGCCATTCGGCACGTAGAGATTGAGCACCCGCACGCCCTCGATCAGGGCACTCAGCACCCGCTTCTGCCCATCCAGCTGCAAGGCATCGGCATCGCTCGGAAGCAGGGCCGTCAAGCCCACCTGCACATCGTCCAGCGGCAGGGTGCTAAGGATTGCCACGCCGTTGTAGGCCTTCTGGCCGCTGATGGCTGCCGCATAGCCCAGCTCCTGGATGCGCGCCAAGGGGAACAGCTCATCACTCACCTTCGTTTCCTGCAGGCAAACCACCTCGGGGCGCTCCTGGGCCAGCCAGGTGCAGAGATGTTCCAGGCGCGTGCGCACAGAGTTGACATTCCAGGTGGCAATGCGCATCGGCTGGCAGGGGAATCGTGCTGGCCAGGGGCCAGAAACCTCCCTTAGCATGCCCCTTATCGCTTCGGCAGGCGCTGGTTCCATGCTTCTTTCCCCGCATCGTTTTTGCAGGCCGATTGGCCCCCGCGTGGGCGCCCGGCCGGCAATTGTGGCCCTGGGCCTGTTCTGCGCCGTTCCGGTGGCGCTGGGATCAAGTCTGGCGCCAGCCGCTGCCCAGCAGAGCGGCTATGGCCAAACCATGGGCAGCACGCCGGTGGAAAGCCAGATCTACAACTACGACCCCGCCAGCGGCGGCCGCACCGGCAGCGGATCGGGGGGGTTGAACCCCACCAATCCGTTGGATCTGTTCAACAAGATCCGCAAGAGCACG
>JBJTWN010000115.1:0-3987 GCA_046081785.1 Cyanobium sp. | reverse complement strand
CTGATCCCCAGGGATTCTGGGGCGTTCGCGGGCCAACCGCCGCGTATCGTGCCGGCGCCGGAGGGCTTTGTCTTCCACCATCTCAACGCCTGGGAAGAGGGCCAGACCGTGGTGGTGGAGAGCATCTACTACGCCGATTTCCCCTCCATCGGGCCCGACACCGACTTCAGAGAGGTGGATTTTGATCTGATCCCGGAAGGGCTCCTGGAGCGCTGCAGCATCGACCTGGCCACCGGCACGGTGCGCAACGAGCGGCTGAGCGAGCGCTGCTGCGAATTCGCGATGGTGAATCCGCAGCGCGAGGGTCTCCAAAGCCGCTGCGCCTGGATGGCGGTGGCAGAGCGCGAAACCGGCAACGATCCCCTGCAGGCGATCAAAAAGCTCGATCTGCTCAGCGGCGATCGGCGGGTGTGGAGCGCCGCGCCGCGCGGCTTCGTCAGCGAGCCCCTGATGGTGCCCCGCCCCGGCGCCACGGCCGAAGACGACGGCTGGGTGCTCACGGTGGTGTGGAACGGCGCCCGCTGCGCCAGCGATCTGGTGATCCTCGATGCCGCCTCGATGGCGGAGGCGGCGGTGCTCGAGCTGCCGCTGGCCCTGCCCCATGGGTTGCATGGAAGCTGGGTGGGGGCCTAGGCCGTCACCCCCATGCCCTGGTTCATCAAGCGTGAATCCTTTCTCTGGTCTCGGGAGCAGCTCAGACCCCATCTCGAGGCCCATGGCCCGTGGGTGCGCTCCCTGCAGCGGCAGGGCCACCGCATCAGCAGCGGCTACCTCGTGGATGGCCAGGGCCAACCCGGCGGCGGCGGCCTGGTCCTGCTGGAGGCCAACGACTACGGCAGCGCCCTGGCCCTCATCGAACAGGATCCGATGGTGCGCAGCGGGGGGGTGACCTGGGAGCTGCACCAGTGGGTTGCTGTGGTGGGCAACCTGGCCGTGTGCGACGGGCCCACGAGCGAGTGACCTCATCGGCTACGCACCTGCCAAGTCGTGGTCGCCGGCCCCTCCCCGTTGCTGGTGTCGCCTT
Organism: Cyanobium sp.; assembly: GCA_046081785.1. Lineage (GTDB taxonomy): Bacteria > Cyanobacteriota > Cyanobacteriia > PCC-6307 > Cyanobiaceae > Cyanobium. The sequence goes on along the minus strand of JBJTWN010000115.1, from coordinate 2,963 downwards.
GAGGCGGATCCTCGGGTTTGTGATGTAGCGCCCTGGGCGCCGCGCTTGCGGACCTCAGAGGCTCAGCAATCGCCTCAGCTCCGGCTCCAGCAGGGCAAAGGCGCGTCCACGATGGCCAACGCGGCCCTTGGTGGCCTTGTCCATCTCGGCGAAGGTGAGGCCCAGCTCGGGCACCAGAAACACCGGGTCGTAGCCGAAACCGCCCGTGCCCTGCGGCGCCTGGCTGATCACCCCCTCGCAGCGACCCTCCACCGTCAGCCGCACCACCCCGCTGGGATCGGCCAGGGCAAGGGCGGCGATGAAGGCGGCCCCGCGATTGACACCATCGGTGGCACCGGCCACCGCCAGCTCCGCCAGCAAGCGGGCGATGCGCTCCGGATCGGTGGGGGCATAGCGGGCCGAATGCACCCCTGGCGCCCCGCCCAGGGCCTCCACCGCCAGGCCGGAGTCGTCGGCCAGGGCCCAGCAGCCGGTGGCGCGGGCCACGGCCTCCGCCTTGAGCCGTGCGTTGTCCGCGAAGGTGGCGCCTGTCTCCTCCACCTCCAAGCCCTCAGGCTGGGGCCGCACCACCAAGGGCAGATCCGCCAGCAGGGCCGCGAACTCGCGCACTTTGCCCGCGTTGCCGCTGGCGATGACGAGGGGGATATGGGGGTTCAGGCCGGTGCTGCGAAGCAAAAAAACACTACGGCTGCCGCACCACCGGCCCGATCGCTCAAATCCCCTCCGCCAACTGCCGCGCCCATGCCAACACCGCCGCCACCCTCTCCTCGCTGGGAGCCTCGCAGTAGAGGCGCAACAGGGGCTCCGTGCCGGAGAAGCGCAACATCAGCCAGTGGCTCGGCCCCAGTCGCAACTTCACCCCATCGGTGCGGATCACCTCCAACACCGGCGCGCCCGCCACGTCGCCGGGGGGGCTGTCGGCCAGGCGGGCCTCCAGGCGGGCTCGGGCGGCCATGTCGCTCAGGCGCAGATCGAGCCGGTCGTAGGCAGCGGCGCCACCACAGCGCTGCTGGAGCGCGTCGATGCGTGCGCCCAGGGGCACACCGCCCTCCACCAGAGCCTCGATCAGCAGCAGGGCGGCGAAGGGCGCGTCGCGCTCCGGCAAATGCATGCCAAAGCCCACCCCGCCGGATTCCTCTCCCCCCACCAACACCTCTCCGGCAAGCATCTCGGCGGCGATGTATTTGAAGCCCACGGGCTTCTCCAACACCGTGCGGTCCAGGTCTTGGGCCACCAGGGCCATCAGGTCGGAGCCGCTCACGGTTTTGATCACGCTGCCCGGCAGGTCGCGGGCCCGGGCCAGGTGATCAATGAACAGGGGCATCAACAGCTGGGTGCTGCAAAAACGGCCGCTTTCATCCACGGCGGCGATGCGATCGCCATCGCCGTCAAACACGATGCCCATGGCGGGCTTGCCCTCGGCCGTGGAGCTCCGCACCGCACCGATGAGCTCCTCCACGTAGGGGGCCAGGGGCTCAGGGGGATGGCCGCCGAAGAAGGGATCCCGCCAGTCGCGGATTTCCCGAATCACCCCAGCGGCCACGGCCCCTTCCCCGAGCAGGGCGCTGAGCACACCCGCCGCCGAGCCGTGCATCGGATCGACAATCACCCGCAGGCCCAGCCGCTCCAGCCCCGCCGCCAGGGCTCCGGTATCCACCTTGGCCCGCAACCCCGCCACATAGGCCGCAAGGGCATCAAACACTTCAGTGGCGCCCTGGATCGGCACGCTGATGCCCCCGGCGGCCAGGCGGCGCTCCACCCGCTGGGTGAAATCGCCCTCCACAGACCCGCCGAAGGGGCCTTTGATCTTGAGGCCCAACCACTCCGGCGGGTTGTGGCTGGCGGTGATCACCAGGGCGCCAAGGGCGCCCCGCTCCACCACCGCCCAGCTGGAGGCGGGCGTGGGGGTGGGGGTGGCCGCCAACACTGGCACCAGCCCCGCCCCACGCACCGCGGCAGCGATGGCCTCCGCCAATTCCGGCGCCAGGAAACGCCGGTCGTAGCCCAACACCACCTCCCGGCTGCGCAGACCCTCGGGTGCGCTGCTCTCCAGCTCCCGGGCGGCAGCCGCCGCCACAGGCAGCAGCCGTTCGACGGTGATGTCCACCCCGAGAATCCCCCGCCAGCCATCGGTGCCAAAGGCGATGGGGCTGGCCTCAAGGGGCAGGGGGGCGGAGGCCATCACAGGGGAAGCAGGGCGCAGACGGGCTGGTCGTAGCAGGCTGCACCCCCCCCTGGGCCAACCCGGGTGCCGGCCTGGCGGGAGGCCACCCGCCCGGTAGGGTGGATCGATGCGGCAGCCGCCCGACAACAGCTTCGTGCCGGCCTCCCTCACCGATGCCCTGCTCCGCAGCTGGCTGCGCTGCAGGCGACGGGCCTGGCTGGATCGCCACGGCCCCCCTGAGCTGCGGCGTTGGACAGCCCATCGGGCCCTCGCCCTCCAAGAGCAGGCGCTGCGCTTCCAACAATTGCTGCCCGAGCCCCCCAGCCGTGGCACCGCCGCCTGTGAGGAGGGCGCTGCGGGGGTGATGGGCCTGCGGCTGCGGGGGCTCGGCCCCCGGGGCTTCCAGCTCGAAGCCCATCCCACGCTGCTGCAACGGGTGAACAGCCCCAGCCGCTGGGGTGCCCATGGCTACCGGCCTGTTCTGGCCCGGCAGGGCCGACGCACCACACGCGAACATCGCCTGTTGCTGGCGCTCTGGGCCCGCCTGCTCGCCCACCAGCAACAGGCTCCCGTGCCCCATGCCCTGGTGCTGGCGGGCCAGGGCGGGCGCCTGGTGCAGGAGCGGCTCACACTCACCCCGGCGCTGGATGGGCAATTGGAGGACAGCCTGCTGCGTTTGGAGGCTGACGTGCAGCGGGCCAGCGCCCCGCCGCTGGTGAACGACCGACAAAAATGCACCCTTTGTCGTTGGCGGCTGCTGTGCGACCAGGAGGCCTCGCGGGAGGGCCATCTCAGCGAA
>JBJTWN010000114.1:0-6518 GCA_046081785.1 Cyanobium sp. | reverse complement strand
GTGGGATTTCAGCCTGGCTCGGCTCCGTATCCGCTCCCTTGCCAGTCACGTGGAGCTGCAGGGCGTCGTCGAGTGGAGTGCCGGCCAGGAAGGCCTCTCTCGCCGCCACCGCGTCTGCGGCAATGTCTTCGGCATGGGCTGGTGACCAGGGCCATGTCATCAGGACCTGTCGCTGCTTGCCATCACCGGCACCAGCGGTCACGCGGAGCCGGGCACGGCCCCGATAGGGGCTTACCGACCACCCCCGAGGAAACCCCCGCGCCTGCATGCGCAACGCCAGCAGCGCGCTCACGGGATCTGGCTTTTTGGCGGGCGCCAAGCGGGTCATGCGCGGGACGGGTCAAAACTGCTCACAGGTGTGAGCAGAAGTGTGAGCAGTTTGCCCCCAAAGCTTGGCACGGGTGGTCAGGGACAGTCAGCGGCTTCCACGCTGAAAGCCGTTGCCCTGACAGGATTTTGGGGCAAAATCAAGCCCCCGATTGAAACGCCCCCTGCTGGATTCGAACCAGCGACCGGCTGCTTAGAAGGCAGCTGCTCTATCCAGCTGAGCTAAGGGAGCCAAAAATCAACTGTCTGGAATTGGTTGCTGTGGGAAGCCGCAGGCCCCTTAGTATGACAAACCGTGCTTGAAACGCTCCATGGCCTCAGCCCGGCTCAGCGAACGCCAAAAAAAGGAGCTGGTGCAACGGTTTCGGCAGGGGGAGAGCACCCAGGCCTTGGCAGATGCTTATGGGTGCAGCACCACCACAGTCACCCGCTTGGTGCGCTCGGAAATGGATCCCGAGGCCTACGCCGCCCTGCGGGACCAGCGGCAGAAAAAGGCTGGGCGCGACGGGCAGATTCCTTTGGCGATGCCCAGCCCCCCCGCGCAGGAGCTTTTCAGCGCCGCTTTCGAGGCTGCCGCTGAGTTTGAACCAATCGAGCCTCAGGTTCAGTCCCCAGCCCCTGAAGCGGACGAGCCGCTGGATCCTTCCTCAGGCCCCACCACCGTGTTGGCCATTGACGATGCCGAGGACTTCAGCGACGAGGATGACAGTGAGGAAGACTTGCTCGCCAGCGATGAGGACAGGGATGAGGAGGGACTTCAAGACTCGGGTGACTTCCACACGGTGGCGGTGTTGCCTATCGCGGTGGACGACCTACAAGAAACGCGACCGACCCCGTGGAGTCCGGCCCTGCTGCCAGCTTGCGCTTATCTCCTGGTGGACAAGACCGTGGAACTCCAGGCCCGTCCCTTGGGAGAGATCCCTGAACTTGGGAGGCTTCCCAGCGAAGAGCAGCATCGCCAGGCCCTGGTACTCTTCACCAACCCCCGCCAAGCGAAGCGCCAGTGCGGCCGCACCCAGCGGGTGATCAAGCTCCCCGATCCCGGCCTGTTGGGTCGCACCGCCCCTTATCTGCTGGCGCAGGGCATCAGCAGAGTGGTGATTGAGGGCTCCCTCTTCGCTCTGCCTGAAGATCAGTAAGGTTCAGCGCCATCCCTTTCCGATCGGCCGAACGCTACAGCAGCGGCGCTTCCGCCGCTGAGGAGGCCGGTGGCTAGCGCCAATCCGAGCAAGAAACCGCTTGGTAATGGAGCCGTGCGAGCCACCCCGAGTTGCAAGGTGGGCCGATCACTGAGATTCTGGGCTCCCAGGCACACCGCCAGAGCCACCACCACCGCGCCCACCACGCTGCCGAGTGCAAGACGCAGACGAAGAAGCATCGGGCCTCAAGGGATGAAGTCTCCATTCTCTCCCGTGCCGTCACGGTGCAACAGGGCGTAGAGATCGCGGCGACGATGGCCTGTCTGCTCCGCCAGGAGCCGGCTGGCTTCTTTAGCGCTATGGCCTGCAGCGATCAGGGCGGCCAAGGCCTCCTGCAGGTCATCCTCCACCCAAACAGGCGCGATCACAGGCGCTCCCCCCAGCACGAGGGTGCATTCCCCAAGCGGCGGATTGGCGCGAAAGTGGGTCAGTGCGCCACTCACCGTTGGACCCACCAGCTCTTCATGGCATTTGGTGAGTTCTCGTGCCACCTGCAGCGGCCGATCCCCCAGAACTGCCAATAGGTCCTCGAGCAGGGCCATTAGCCGATGGGGGGCCTCAAACAGCACCAGCGTTCGAGGGTCGGCCTCCAGCTCCTTGATCCGCTGCCGCCGCTGTTGGGGCTTGGCTGGCAGGAAACCCTCGAAGCAGAAGCGCCCGCAGGGCAGGCCGCTGCTCACCAGGGCTGTGGTGATGGCGCAGGGTCCTGGGACACACACCACCCGCAGGCCCGCCTGACGGGCAGCCGCCACGAGCAGCTCTCCTGGATCGGAGATGCCAGGCAGGCCCGCATCACTGATCACCGCCACCGATGCACCAGCCTTGAGGTGCTCCAGCAGTTGCGGAATTCTGCTGATCTGGTTGTGTTGATGAAAACTGATCAACGTGCGTTTCAGCTGCAGTGCTTGCAAGAGCAGGCCGCTGCGACGTGTGTCTTCGCAGGCCAGATGATCGGCGCCAGCGATCACCCGCCGGGCTCGGGGGGAGAGATCCTCCAAGTTGCCGATGGGAGTCCCCACCAGATAGAGCACGCCTGGGGCAGGTTCGGCCGACTCCAACACTGCTGCTCCAGGGGGCTGCTGCACAATGATCCTTTCTTTCTCCATGATGGCGGCTCCAAGCCACTGGCCCCCCCATGTGCCCCTTCCCCAAGGGGTGGACGGGGAAGAGTTGCTGCATCAACTGCGCCATCTGGCCTGGGGGGCCGCTGCCATTCTGCGAGCTTATGCCCGTGGCGAGGATCCCCCTTATGGTTTTCCGCGGGCCCTCACGGTGGAGGAGGGGGGCGAGGGACCGGTGTCAGCGGCCGATCTCGCCGTGAACCGCTGGCTCTTGCAGGGCCTGGCCAACGCATTCCCCCAGGCTCCCTGGACCTTGCTCAGCGAGGAGACCGCAGCCGAGCAGCTGGGCAGCGGCCAGCCATTGGCGAGCGAATGGTTGTGGATTTTGGATCCCCTCGATGGCACCCGTGACTTTCTGGAGGGCAGCGGGGAATACGCTGTGCATCTGGCTCTGGTGAGGGGGCAGAGCCCGGTGCTGGGGCTGATTGTGCTTCCCGAAAAGGAAGAGCTTTGGTTTGGCCTGGTGAGCCCCAGCCGGGCAGAATCGCAGCTGTCAGGGCTGGCCTGGTGCGAAGTGGCCAGCGGCGACAGCCACCCGCCTCGGTTGAGCAGTCGCCAGCAAGCTGGTGAGTTGGTGTTGGTCGCCAGCCGCAACCATCGCGACCAGCGGTTGGAGCAGCTGCTTGGCGCCCTGCCGATTGGCCCGAGCCGGGCGATGGGGAGCGTGGGTGGGAAGGTGGCCACCATCTTGAGGGGGGAAACCGATGTTTACATCTCCCTATCCGGAAACAGTGCCCCGAAGGATTGGGACATGGCCGCACCAGAGGCGGTGCTCCGAGCTGCCGGTGGCTGTTTCACCCATTCCGACGGCCGACCCCTCACCTACAACACTGGTCATGGACGCCAAGCCGGCTGTCTGATTGCGAGCCATGGCCATGCCCATGAGGCTCTTTGCGAGCGAGCTACGGCAGCGCTGGCTCAAATCGATCCGGGCTTCTTGGTCTGATCTCGACGAGCCTCGGCGCCGTGCCGGACGGATCGGCAGCCGAGGCAGAATCCCCCAGGAGATCCAAAGCCAGCAGTTCAGACAGGCAGAGGGGTGTCGGCCTGGGGCACGCCGCGGAGAGTGAGGTTGATGCGGCCGCGGTTGTCGATCTCTCGCACGCGCACAGTCACCTGGTCGCCCACGTTCACCACATCTTCCACCTTTTCCACTCGGGCTTCAGAAAGTTGAGAGATGTGAATCATCCCCTCCTTGCCTGGAAGGATTTCCACGAAGGCACCGATCGGAATCACGCGAGTGACCGCTCCGGAGAACACCTCTCCTTCGCTGACGCGGCGGGTGAGCCCTTCGATCATGCGCTGGGCCTCCTCTGCAGCCTGGCCGTCATGGCTGGCGATGGTCACCATGCCGCCATCCTCGATGTCGATCTTGGTGTTGGTGCGCTCTGTGATGCCCTTGATCGTTCGCCCGCCCGGGCCGATCACGGTGCCAATCAGCTCTGGATCAATTCGGAAGCTCAGGAGCCGTGGGGCATGGGGAGACAGGGAGTCGCGGGGCTTGTCGATGGCTTCCAACATCTTCTCGAGGATGTGGAGCCGGGCGGGACGGGCCTGCTTGATGGCGTCGGAAATGGTCGCCATGGCCAATCCCGTGATCTTCATGTCCATCTGCAGGGCGGTGATGCCCTTTTCTGTGCCCGCCACCTTGAAGTCCATATCACCGAGGAAATCCTCGATGCCCTGGATATCCGTGAGGATGCGCACCTCATCGCCCTCCTTGATCAGGCCCATGGCGGCTCCACTCACGGGAGCTTTGAGGGGCACCCCCGCATCCATCAGCGCCAGGGTGCTTCCGCATACCGAACCCATGGAGGTGGAGCCGTTGGAGCTGAGCACTTCGCTGACCACCCGCAACACATAGGGGAAGGTCTCTTTCGCCGGGAGGACCGGCAAGAGGGCCCTCTCCGCCAGGGCACCGTGGCCAATCTCCCGGCGGCCAGGGGAGCGCATCGGCTTGGTTTCGGCGACGGAATAGGGGGGGAAATTGTAGTGATGCAGGTAGAGCTTTTCCTTGGCGGGATTGAGATCATCCATTTCCTGGGCATCACTCGGGGTGCCCAAGGTGGCGGTGGAGAGCACTTGAGTAAGGCCCCGCTGGAAGAGGCCTGAGCCATGCACGCGCTTTGGCAGGACCCCCGCCGCTGCGGAGATGGGTCGCACCTCATCGAGCTGGCGACCATCCACCCGACGGCCATCTTTAAGAATTTGGTTGCGCATCAACTTTTTAGTGAGGCTCTTATAGCCGTTGGCCAATGCCTTGCCGTTGCTGCTGATCGCCATTTTCACCGGGTCGTCCTCCGGAAGGGCGTCAATCTTTTGGCTAACGTCCGCCTGGATGGCGTCAAGCTTTTCATCGCGCTGGGGCTTGCTGAGTTCAAATTGCTGCAACACCTCCCCGATCCCTTTGGCGCACTGTTTCTCGAGGAAGGTGGGGATGGTGGAATCCCCTTCTTTGGGAGCAGGAATCGCGGCAGGCTCGATGCCAAGTTCCTTGAGCAGGCTGAGCTGGGCCTTGATCAGTTCGTTGACAGCTTCGTAGCCGAAATCAATGGCTTCGATCACATCCTGCTCGGGGAGCTGATCGGCGCCGGCTTCCACCATCACCACCCCATCGGGGGTGCCAGCCACCACCAGATCAAGGGCACTGCGCTGGATTTCGCGGAAGCTTGGGTTGAGGACGAAATCGTCGCCCAACAGAGCCACCCGCACGGCAGCCATTGGGCCATGGAAGGGGATCTGGGCGAGCAAGGTGGCCATCGAGGCGGCGGTGACGGCGAGCACATCGGGGGGGACACGCTCGTCAAGCGACATGCAGGTGGCCACGATTTGAAGGTCGTCCCGCATCCAGGAGGGAAACAGTGGCCGCATGGGCCGATCAATGAGTCGGGCAATCAGGGTGGCCCGCTCGGGGGGACGAGATTCCCGCCGCATGAAACTGCCGGGGATGCGCCCAGCCGCGTAAAGCCTCTCTTCGTAGTCGCAGATGAGCGGAAGAAAATCGATGCCTTCGCGGGGAGTGGAGCGGGTGGACGTCACCAAGATGGCGGTATCTCCGCACTCGATCATGACGGCGCCGCCTGCTTGGGGGGCGTAACGGCCGCTGGTCAGTCTGATCTCCCGGCCATCAAAGGAGATCGACTGCGTTTGTCCTTGCACTGGGCGTTATTGCTTCTGAGTCGTTTTTGATTCTGGCACCTAGCCGCTCTGGCCTGGCAGGTTTCGAGATTTCTCAGGATTTTTCCGTGACCTGCCATGAGACGGATGGCCAATCAAGACACTTCAGCACCTCTCCCCCACGCACGAGAGAGCGGGGCATGGGAGAGAGGCGCCAGTCAGGCCAGACGTCTTACCAGCTCGACTTGACCACACCGGGCAGCTCACCCTTGTGGGCCCGCTCGCGCAACTGGTTGCGGCACAGCCCAAAATCGCGATATACACCGCGGGGTTTGCCGGTGGCCCAGCAACGGTTTCGCAGGCGGCTTGGAGCACTGTTGCGCGGCAGAGCTTGCAACTTCCGGTGGATCTCCAAACGCTCCATGGGGTCAGCTGCGGCTTCCATGGCGGCTTTGAGAGCGGCCCGCTTGGGGGCAAAGCGATCCACCATCTTTTTGCGCTTCACATCGCGCGCAATCATCGATTTCTTTGCCATGCGGCCAGTTGGAGCAAACTAGGAATCCAATCGAGCTTACCCTTTAGGAGACTGGGGCAGCAATGAGCGTTCGGGCAGCCCCTGCAGGGGGAACTAACGGCCGATGAGCTGCTGCACCATGGGCAACTGGGACGTGTCTTTGACAATCAGCACCAGGCTCAGCCCCACCAGAAGCACAAAGCCCGACTGCATGAAGGCGTGGTGGAAGCGCTCGGGCAC
>JBJTWN010000113.1:0-26518 GCA_046081785.1 Cyanobium sp. | reverse complement strand
GCCTTCGGCACCGGCTGCGTGAAGGTCACCCCCGCTCACGATCCCAACGATTTCGCCATCGGGCAGCGCCATGGCCTGCCCCAGATTACGGTGATGGCCAAGGACGGCACCATGAACGAGGCCGCCGGGCGGTTTGCCGGACTGGATCGGTTTGAGGCCCGCAAAGCCGTTGTGGCGGCCCTGGAGGCTGAGGGGTTGCTGGTGAAAACCGAGCCCCACCGCCACAGCGTGCCCTTTTCCGATCGGGGCAAGGTGCCGGTGGAGCCCCTGCTCTCCACCCAGTGGTTCGTGCGCACCGAGCCCCTGGCCGCCCACTGCAGGGGCGCCCTGGAGCAGGGCGAACCCCGCTTCGTGCCGGAGCGCTGGAGCAAGGTGTATCGCGATTGGCTCACCGACATCCGCGATTGGTGCATCAGCCGCCAGCTCTGGTGGGGCCACCGCATCCCCGCCTGGTTTGTGGTGAGCGAAACCGGTGGCGTGATCACGGAAGCCACGCCCTACGTGGTGGCCCGCGATGGCGCCGAGGCGCAAGCCAAGGCGGAAGCGGCCTACGGCGCGGCCCATGCGGCGGCGGGCCGGGAGCTGGTGCTGGAGCAGGATCCCGATGTGCTCGACACCTGGTTTTCCAGTGGCCTCTGGCCCTTCTCCACCCTCGGCTGGCCCGCTGAGCCGGGGGGAGGCGAGCCCGCCGATCTGGCCCGCTGGTATCCCACCAGCGTGTTGGTGACGGGTTTTGACATCATCTTTTTCTGGGTGGCGCGGATGACCATGCTGGCTGGCGCCTTGCTGCCCGAAGCCGGCCCGCCCTTTCGTGACGTCTACATCCACGGGCTGGTGCGCGATGAAAACAACCGCAAGATGAGCAAATCCGCCGGCAACGGCATCGATCCGCTGCGTCTGATTGAGCGCTACGGTGCCGATGCCCTGCGCTTTGCCTTGGTGCGCGAAGTGGCCGGCGCCGGCCAAGACATCCGCCTCGACCACGACCGCGCCACCAACACCTCCGGCACCGTGGAGGCGGCCCGCAATTTCGCCAACAAGCTCTTCAACGCCACCCGCTTCGCCCTGATGAACCTGGGCGGAGAGACGCCGGCCAGCCTGGGGGTGCCGGAGCCGGCTGCCCTGCAACTCTCCGATCGCTGGATCCTCTCCCGCTTGGCCCGGGTGAATGCCGAAACGGCAGAGCGCTACAACTCCTATGCCCTGGGCGAGGCTGCCAAGGGGCTCTATGAATTCGCCTGGAATGAGGTTTGCGACTGGTATCTGGAGCTGATCAAGCGTCGCCTGCAGGTGGCTGCTGAGCTGGAGGGGGTGGATCGTGAGGAGACTCTGGCAGATCAGCGCACAGCTCGCCAGGTGCTCGCCAAGGTGCTCAGCCAGCTTCTGCTGATGCTCCATCCTCTGCTGCCCCACCTCAGTGAAGAGCTCTGGCATGGCCTCACCGGTGCGTCAGTCGCCTCCTTCCTGGCTTTGCAACCCTGGCCCGAGGTTGATATCGCCGCCTTGGATGACTCGCTTGAGACAGCCTTTGCCGAGCTGATCGAAGCCATTCGCGTGGTGCGCAACTTGCGAGCCTTGGCAGGCCTCAAGCCGGCCCAGCCCGCCCCCGTGCGGTTCATCACGGGTCGCGCTGAATTGGCCTCCCTGCTGCAGGCGGCCAGCGCGGACATCACAGCGCTCACCCGTGCGGCAGAGGTGGTGGTGTGGAGTCCCCGGGAGACCGCGGCGGGTGGCAGTGAACGTGCCCTGGCCGGCGTGTGCGGGGAGCTACAGGTGCTGTTGCCGATCGAGGGTCTGGTGGATCTCGATGCGCTGCGCTCCCGCCTGGAGAAAGACCTGGCCAGGGCGGAGAAGGAGATCCATGGCTTGGCAGCCCGCCTCGCCAATCCCAACTTTGCAGACAAAGCCCCGCCAGCGGTGGTGGCGGAGTGCCGCGCCAACTTGGCGGAAGCCGAGGCCCAGGCGCAGCTGGCGCGGCAGCGGTTGGCTGAGCTGAGCTGAAACCAAGCGGTGTGATCGGGGGGCGGCAAGCTTTTTTTGGGATTTTCAGAACCCGACCGACTGCAGCCGTCCTCCGATGCAACACTCAGCGCAGCATGGTCATCAACGTGGTGCCGACAGTGAAGGCGATCCCTTGTGTGATCGCCACCTTGCGATCCATGCTCTGTACCCGCTCCACGTCTCCGTCGCTAGGAGTGCGGAGTCTCGAAAAGGCGATGATGGCTCTAAGCAACACAACAAGAATGAGCGGATAAGCAAGGAGATAAATCCTGTCCATGAACACCAGATAGCCGAGATCTGGCAACGTATCAGAGTAGCCCTTCTGTAGGAAGATGGCAGACAGTAATGCCCCCATTGGTAGTGCTAATCTGGCATCAATGGAGCGTGGATTCACCATCAAGCCGACCAGCGCTGCCATGACGACAATCGCAAGGGGCAGCATCTGCTTCCACAAGAAAAAGCTCACAGGGCGCTCGATCACCATCTCGAAGTTGGCGACTGAGTACATGGAGGGCTGCCCCACTTCGCCAAAATTTGTGCCATAGGCATGCTCCAGAGTGCTGCCCCGCCAGCCTTTCAGTTTCCAGCCTGGAATCTCAAGCTTCTGATCAATTCCGGAGGAGGCTTGATCTATCACGAATGACAGTGTGTTGGCACCGTTGGTGGTGTCCTCAACACGGATGTTCAGATTGTGGCTATCCAGCGGATAATCGGCCAAGCTGAAGGGTTGCACAAAGCGCCCCTCAACACGGAACTGTTGGTACTTGCTTCCGTCAGGCAGCTTATTTCTCCTTCGTGAGTGGTTCCTGCAATTTGCCCCATTCCTCCACCATGTTCGTGAATTCAAGCGTTGAGGATGGATCGAGCTCACCCTTCCAGCGAAGCCAGACATAGAGGTCTGCATAAAAGGTATTGCTGGCCTGATCGAGGTTGTATATCGCTAGCGGGAGAAGCCAATCTCCACCTGCTCGGCTCCTGCAGGGGGCGAGCTGATCGGGATGTAGCTACCCAGGCGGCTGGTCTGGAGCGGTGCTTCTGCTTTGGACACGCCCCCCGTGCCCAGTGTCAACAGCATGAGCAACGCTCCACACAGGGCAAGCATCCAGATCGTTCATCGACTCCGAGTCATCAGCCAGAGCATCCATGCTTGTTCGACTTACCAGCCACTCCCAGCGCAAACCACGCTCGACTTGCGTTTTTGTCGCAAATCGTGTGATCACCACCTCATCCATGGCCATGCATCAGCCGTGTGCCGAACGAGCCACGCTTCCCTCTCACGGTCGCCCAGGCCGGGCCCCCACCGCCCCCGCCGGAAAGATCACCACGCTGTTCGTCTCCGGCAGAAAGCGGCGCGGCAGGGCGCGCTGGGCCACCGCCGGGTTGGCTTTGCTGCGCTCGAAGCTGGCCACCGCCGCAGCCAGCTGGGTGCGATCCACGGCCGCCAGGTCCAACACCGTGCAGGGGCGCGGATCCAGGCCCGCCTCGGCCAGCAGGGGCAGGGACCCGTTCAGGGCCGCGGCCTGTTGCTTCGCCACTAGCTCCAGCCTGTCTTGGGCGGCCATCGCAAAGGCGCCGTCCAAGCCGGGCCAGGCTTTCTTGAGCGACTCTTCCGGCAGATTGCCAAAGCTGGCCAGCGCCTCAGCCACGGCGGGTGCCCGGCGGCTGAGCACCAGCCAGTGGGGCGACTCCAGCAGCTCCGCGTTGAGGGGATTGGTCCGCTCGGGAGTGGTGGCCTTGGAGAGCATCATCTGCAGGGGCGACAGGATGAAGAGGCCCAACTCTTTGTTGGATTGCACGTTGTGGCCTGCCTTGGAGGAGGCGGTGATCGTGGCCGCCACCCCGTTGTGGATGGTCTCAAACGCCTGGGCCCGTTGGCTGGGCTGATCCAGTTGCAGGGCCGCCAGCTCCCGCGCCAGCAGACAGGCGGTGGTGTCGGGCTCCGTTCCCGCCGCCTGGGCCGTTTTGGCTGGCAGGCCCAGAGGGGTCGGTGGAACATGGAGCAATAGGGTGCGGCCCGCCACGGCCAGGGCAGCGGGGGGATCGGCGGCGAAGGGGTCGCTCTGCTGCTGCAGGGACACCACAAAGGGCACAAAAAACCCCCCTCCGATGGGCGAAGACAAACTTCTGCTGCGCAGGCAGGCCAGTGATGGCCCCGTGGGTTGCCGCTCCGCCGGGAGGGACCCGCTGGCCTCCGCCGGGCTGGCGCTGGCGGAGGCCAGCGGGCAGGGCGCCGGTGGCCCCGTGCGCACCACCAGGGTGAGCGGCTGGTGGATTTTGGCGGCCGCGGCGAGCCTCTCCAGCCAGCGGTGGGCGGTGCTGAGCTCGGGCGATGGGGTCTGGGCGTCGGATGGGGCCTTGGCTGCTGGCACCGCGGTGACGTTGGGCAGGCTGTGGCTGGCAGGGCTCCAAAGGACGCCTGCCAGGATCGCTCCAACCCAAGCGGCAGCACGAGACGGTTTCAATAAGGCCATGCTGCTTCGCCCCACTCTTCTATCAACGAATCTGACTGGTTTCCGCTATGCGAAAGCAGGGGCTTGTTGTGTTTCTTGATCAGCGCTCGCCACACAGCTGCCGTTGCCCATTCAGGGGCTTGCGTCTAGTTTTTTTCTGCCATGCATCCCGGCGATGACGACCCATTGGGCCCGTGTTGCCCGCGGCATCGTGCCGCTCCTGGCCCCGATGGCAGTTGCGATGCCCGCTGCGCTCTGGGCCCAAACCCCCGCCCTTTCTCCCACCCCACCACCCCGGGAGCAGGCCCAGCCTCACCCCGTGTTGCGTTACAAGATCAAGGTGTCGGAGGGCACGGCCTGGACGAATCTTCAACCAGAGTCTTGGCTGATTTTCGATGTCAGCGGGCAGACCGTGGTGGCGCGCCACGCCACGTTTGTTCTCAATGCGATCACGAGCGTGGGCAAATGGTGGGACCATCCCGCCACCGAACTCCGGGCCTGCCGGGTCACGGCCGCTTCCAGCGGCGACCAGCTCTCCACCTGCGTGCGAGGGGAGCGGCCAACGCCTGACGCCCCCCTGCAGGTGATCCTGCCCGCCGGCACCACCATCCACGATGTGCTCTTTCGCGTCCGCTGGCAGGAGCGGGGAAAGGAGCAGGAAGCCACCCTGCGCCTGCCAGCGGACGCGCGCCCCACGCTGCCCCAGCGCCCCTGAGAGACTGTTCGGCGTGCGCCCCGCGCTGGCGATGCTCCGCTTCAGCCCATCTGTTGGCGGATCTTGCTCAGGTAGCCCGGCAGCATGTGGTTGCTGATCAACCCCAGCCCCCTTTCCTGGCCGCGGGTGTGGGCGCCGCTTTGCAGCTGTTGCTGCAGGGCTTGAAAATCTGCCTCGCTGAGCATGGTGTCGTCCGCTTCCAGAGCGGCCTCTTCACCGGCGGCGCTCCGGGCGCCGGCGCGGCGCGGCTGCGGCGTGGTCTCCTTGCTTGTCACCCGGCCTTGGGCGTCGAAGTGCAGCAGGTGGCCGGCGTGGCGGTAGGTCGGCGGCACCCTCGGCACGATGTCCGCATCGTTCACCAGGCGGTGGTAGCGGCCGCTCAGGGCCGTGCCGATGGAGGCGGCGGCGTTGTCTTTGGCAACGGCGGGTTGACCGTAGGTGTAGAGCGCCCGCACAGGGCGCGTGTTCGCCCAGGTGGTCGCCGCCAACACGGCGATTCCACCCCCAAGGCTGTGGCCTGTCACCAGCAGCGGCACATCGGGCCGGGCGTTGAGCAGGCCCTCCAGCTCGGGCTGCAGCGCCTGGAATTGCCCCAAAAAGCCCGCATGCACGGCCCCCACGCCCTGGATGGTGCGCGTGGTGACGTGCAGATTGCTGAGCCAGTCTGCCGTGCTCTCGGTGCCGCGGAAGGTCACCATCGCCACCTCCGACGTCCAGGCCACAAAGCCCTGGGCCGCCTGCTCTTCCAAAAACACACAGTCGCTGAAGCCCCAGTTCAGGGCCTGGGCCGTCACCGCTTCGGCGGGGCTGTAAGCCAGCTGACTCGCCAGGCACAGGGAGAGGGCCGTGAGCCATTCGAAGTCGGGGTTGCTCAGCGAGTCCAGGCGAAAGTCGGCGTTGGTCACGGGTGGGGCTGGGGGCGGCGCCGGTTGTTGGGGACGCTGGCCGAAGAGCAACCAGCGCTCCTGCCCCTCCTCGCCAACCTCGGCGGGGACAGAGACAGGGGCGGGGCCGCTGGGTGCAGCACCGGTGTCTTGCACCGGCGTGCCGACGCTGACGCTCACCTGCAAAGGGATGGTCCAGCTGGCTCCAGCCGCCGCCGGACCACCAGGACGGCTGACGATTTGGAGAGGGCCAGGGGTGGTGGCTGGAGCCTCCTCCTCAGGCAGCCAAACCTCTCCAGGCATCGGTTGTTGCGCTTCCGGCTCCCGCGGTGGCGGCACGGCCTCAAGCAACTCCTTGCGCAGGGGCTCCTCCTCTGGCTTCAGCTCTTGCTCGCGGATGTGATGCACCAGCCGGCTCACGCGCACCCCTTCGTTGGCTTCCCAGGCGATGTGCTGCTCTCCCATCCACTCCTGCCAGAGGCGACCGTCGCTGGCGAGCACCTCGCCCTTGCTGTTGCGCTTGGGCACCCCGGAGCGGTGCAAAGCCACCACCTCCCACTGGTCGTTGAACACTGGAGAGCCGGAGGAGCCCGGGTCGGTGTCGGTCTGGTAGTGGAGGAAGTGTTCCAGCTCGTCCACCACCTGGTTGTTGCGGATGGCCAGTTGTTTGGGCTCGCCGTTGGGGTGTTGGATGATGTTCACTGTTTCCCCCACCAGCAGCTTGCCCAGATCGGCGATCAAAGGCAGCCAGCCGTAGGCGGCCAAGCCAGGCTCAGCTGCGACGGCAACCAAGGCGTAGTCGAGCTCGGCATCGCAGAGAAACAACTCGCTCGGTGCCAGGGCAAACACCTCACTGTCTTGCATTTCACCAGAGGCGCTCTCCTGGTAGTTGAACTCCACCAGCGACCGCTTGGCATGGCCAGCAGTAGGCAACACATGCTGGTTGGTGAGCAGGAGCCGAGGCGACACCAGAAAGCCTGTGCCGTATCCGATGGCTTCCCCCCGCTCGCCTCGGATGTGCACCCGGGCCACGGCACGGGCCACCCGCAGACCCTGCTCGAAGAAGCGCAGCCCCATCAAGTCATTGGTGTTGAGCACCCGCTCCAGGGCACGGGGGAAGTGTTGGGGGGTGCGGCCTGGCCCCTGGGGATCAAACTGCCATCCCTCTCCCTCCAGCTGCTTCACCCGCTCAGGATCGGCGTGGAGCCGATCCAGGCGTTTGGCGACCAGTTCAGGGGTGTTGGCCGCGATCTTCAGAATCTCGCGCTTTTGGATCAGCGCCAGGTTTTTCTTGCGCTCCGCCAACCGTTCCTGAAAGCGCTGTTCCGTCGCTGGCACGACACTGAGGATGGGCATCGCTGGAGGGCCGCTGCGCTTCAACCTAGGCAGGCTGTGGCAGCAGCACTTTTTGCCTGCTTGCTTTGTTACAGGGTGAGCGGGTTGGCGGCCGGCGGTGTTCCTGCCGATCTGAAGGCTGTCGCTTCACCGGTTGTTAGTCAGTCCTTAACGCCCGGAGCGGCTCCCGTGGAAATCATGGGCGGGTTGTTGCAGTCCCGTGCGGATGGCTCCACCCTCCAACCCTTGGTTGGCGCTGCTTTACGGCGCCGCCGCCAGGCGCTCCACTGCGGGGGAGCCCGCAAGCGTGTCTGCCCGCCTGGGCGGCCTCAACCTCTCCCCGACTCCCCGCCCACCGGGGACCTTTGTGGAGGAGTTGCAGTCGGAGATCTCCACCGTGGTGAAGGTGGGGGATCAGCGCTTCACCCTCTCTTCCGGAGGAGGCGCCACCCTGCAGGTGGTTCGCTCCACCAACCCCGCTGCGGAAGCTCCCACCCTGGTGCAACGCCTTGCCTACGGCCCTTCCCCCACGGCTGTGCCCACGGGCAGCGAGCCCTGGGTGTCGCAGGCGGTGGCCAGCTTTGGCGATCTGGTGGCCGTCGCCCTGGCTCCAAAGGACTACGCCACGAATGGAGGCCGCGGCATCGTGCGCTTTCTGCGCCTGGGCGCCGATGGCAGCCTCACCCTGTTGCAGGAGGTGGAGGTGGGCTACATGCCCGATGGCATCGCCTTCAACAGCGCCGGCACCATGCTTGTGGTGGCCAACGAAGGTGAACCCAGCCTCGATTACAAAATCAATGGCGCCGATGTGGATCGCCCGGGCAGCGTTGGCTTGATTGCCATTGGCGGCGGTCCGGGCAAGGAAACCTTCAGCTATTCCGAGCTGGGCTTTGCCGGCCTCACCCTTCCGGCAGGGGTGCGGATCAGCGGCAAAAGCGGCCTCTCCACCCAGGCCACCGACATCGAACCGGAATCGGTTGCGGTACTTGGCCGCTACGCCTACGTGACGCTGCAGGAGAACAATGCCGTCGCCAAGGTGAATTTGCTCAACCGCAGCATCGAGCGGATTTTTGCCTTGGGGGCAGTTGATTTTTCCACCCAGCTGGTGGACATCTCCGATCAGGATGGCCCCAGTAATGGCAGGGCCATCAAGCCCGTGCTTGGCAACAACGTGATGGGTCTGCGCATGCCCGATGGCATCGCCGCCTTCACCCTGGTCCCCCAGGGAGGTTTTGCTCGGGGCAAGGATTATTTCATCACCGCCAATGAGGGGGATGGAAGGGAGTGGGGCTCTTTCACCGATGAAGTGCGCCGCAACACCGGCCTCTCCAGCCGGCTCAAAACCCTTGTGGACGACACCACCACGCCCTACACCGCTTTTGGCAGCCGCAGCATCAGCCTCTTTGATGCCGACACCGGTGCCTTGGTCTGGGACAGTGGCAACACCTTGCAGAGCGTGGCCATCGCCGCTGGTGTCTACGACGACAGTCGCAGCGACGACAAGGGCGTGGAGCCAGAGGGCATCGCGGTGGCGCGGATCGATGGACGCACCTACGCCATCGTGGGTTTGGAGCGCACCACCCGCTCAATGCTGGTGGTGTTTGATGTGAGCACCCCCGCCACCCCCTATCTCGTCACCAGCGTGGTGCTGCCCGAGAGCCTGAGCCCCGAGGGCTTGACGGTGCTGGAAGCCAACCGCTCGGCCACGGGGCGCCCCCAACTGGTGGTGTCCAATGAAGTGTCCAATACCCTCGACTACCTCGATCTGCCCACCCTGATCAACTCTCGTGGGCCAGGCATGGCCGGGTTTGCCACCAAGCCGATGCTCATGGACGTGGCCGGCGGCTCCACCCTGCAGATCAGCAGCCTGCTCACCAATGGCGAGATCACCAATGGCCTGGCTCCTGGCAGCAGCGCCTATGTGGCACCAGGCATCTTTGATGGCATGGGGGCCTTCGACAACGGCGATGGCACCTTCACCCTGCTGGTGAACCATGAGTTGGGAGCCAGTGATGGCTATCAGATGTCTGTAACAGGCCTCAACGCCAACGTGAGTGGCGCCCGCATCAGCCGCTTCGTGATTGCCAAGGACATTGACGGCAATGCAGCCAATGGCTTTCAGGCGCGGGTCTTGAGTGGTGGCCTGGCTTATGATGAAGTGAAGAGCGTGGATCCCACCTTCTCCAAGGGTGGGTTCACCCGGTTTTGCAGTGCCAACCTCAGCGAGCCCCTCCAGTTCGGCGGCGGCCGGGGCTTCGTGGACCGCCTCTATTTCGCTGGGGAGGAGGGAGGCCCGGGCCGCTTTTTCGCCCTCGATACGGCCAATGCCGATCTGCACCACCTGCCCGCCCTTGGGCGCGGGGGCTGGGAATCAGCCGTGGCGGTTGACACCGGCAGCGCCAACACCGTGGCTCTGATGCTCTTTGACGACACCTCCGGCACGGCCAACTATCTCTACCTCTGGGTGGGCACAAAAGATCCCTCCAGTGGGGATCTGCTGCGCCGGAATGGTCTTGATGCCAGCTCAGGGGCTCTTTACGCCTGGAAGGCGGAAGCCATCAGCAATCAAACGGGCCTCAATGGCGTGGCGCTCAACACGGCCGTCGCGGGCCACTGGGAGCGTCTGGGCAGTGGCAGTGAGATTGCAGCCCTGACCACGGCGCCGGCTCTGCGGGCGCTGGCCCAGGCCAAGGGCGCCATGGCGTTTGTGCGCATTGAGGATGGGGATGTGAATCCCAGCACGGGCCAGCAAGTGGCTTTCAACACCACGGGTGGCAGCGGCGCTGATCTCTATGGCAACACCAATGTGATCGATCTGAGCGGGGCGTTTGCCGCCGATGGCAGCCTGCTCACCGCCGCGAATACCAGCAGCCTGAAGGTGATAGTTGACGCCGATCGGCTGACTGGTGTGGCTCGACAAACGGGGGTGCGCAATCCCGACAACATCGCCTGGGCAGGCAACGGCAAGCTCTACATCCAAGAGGACCGCTCCTTGCCTGCTGGCACGGCTGATGGCCAGTTCGGCAGCCAGGAGGCCTCCATCTGGGAGGTGGATCCCATCACCGGCACCCAGCAACGTTGGGCTCAGATCGATCGGAGCGCCGTGCCCAACGCCTACGGCCAAAGCGACAGCCTGCCCGCCGACATCGGCAACTGGGAATCCTCAGGGGTGATCGAGGTGTCGCAGCTGTTTGGGGCGCCGGCAGGCAGCGTTTTCCTGAGCGATGTGCAGGCCCACAGCCTCACCAATGGCACCCTCAATGGCAACTCCTATCTGGTGGAGGGAGGCCAGATCCAGTTGATTCAGTTGATGTCTTGAGGGCCTTCAACACTCGCATCCTTTCACGTCTTCACCCTTTTCACCCCATGGCTCATTCCGCTAGTCAGTCCCCCATCCCTCCCGTAGCCTTCTTCGTCTCCACCCTGGTGGCTGCGGCTTGTTTCGGCCCTGACATGGCCAGGGCCGAAACCATCTCATCTTTTGTGGTGCCTGAGGTCGTCACGGCTGTGGGTGGTGACCCCGGCTTCAGGGGCGTCATCGGCTACGACATCACCTTGAGCCAGTCCAGATCCGTTTTTCAGCTGGGGTTTTGGGATTATCTGGGTGATGGTTTGCTCAGCAGCCACTCCGTCAGGGTGCTGGATGACAGCGGTGCTTTGCTAGCCAGCGGGGTGGTGCCTTCTGGTTCTGCGTCGCTGTTGCAGGATGGCTTTCGCTGGGTTTCCATTCCCACAATCGTTCTTTCCCCTGGCCGTTATGTGATCGCTGCCTCGATGGATGGAGAGCCCAGCATGTTTGACGAGGTGATCACTGATGCCAGCTCCATCGCCACGGCCGTCGGCGTCAGCTTTGGCCCTCAACAAGCGCTGTTCACTGCCGTTGCTCCAGGCGCCCCCATCTCGTTGGATTTGATGCCCTCTGTGGTTGATGGGACGGGGGGGTATTTTGGTCCGGCGATTGCCCCTGGGCCCCTGCCCGTGCTGGGAGCCAGCGCTGGCTGGGTTTGGACTCGCCGCTTGCGGAGGCGCTGCCGCCAGCGCGATGCGGTTTGAGAGCTCCTTCAAACCACTTCGAACACGCCACTGTTGAGGGCCGGAAAGGGCCCTCCGCTGCCGCTGCCCCAAAGCCGGGCAAACAAGCCCCCCCCTGAGGGGGGGGTGGCAAAACCAGAGGCGCTGCCGTTGGGGTTGTAGAACAAACTGCCGTTCGTGCTGTTGTAGACGATGCTGGCGGTGCTCGTTGCCGCTGCGCCATCGCTGCTCACCACAGCGAACGCTGTTGTGGAAAGGCTGGGCCCAGCCGCCAGGGCGGTGAAGGTGTTGCGCGCCAGCCGCAGGCGATCTTCTGCGGGGTTGAAGTCCACGATGGTGTCGATGCCCAGCTGGCCGCTGTCGAAGCTGGCGACAGAAGCGAAGAGAAAACGATCCGCCTCACTGCCGCCGATCAGCACGTCGTCGCCTGCTCCGCCATTCATGGTGTCGGCGCCGGCGCCCCCTGCCAGCCAGTCGTTGTCGGCTCCGCCGTTCAGCTGATCCGCGCCAGCCAGCCCGTTGAAGCTGTCGGCCGCGGCGGTGCCCGCAAACGTATCGGCTCCGCTGCTGCCGGTGAGGGACACCCCCAGGGAGATGTTGCCCAACTCCACGGTGGCACCGGCGCTGCGGGTGTTGTCGCCAAGGAAGAGAAAATTGGACGTGGTGTATGGGTTGTAGGGGAGAAGAGGATCTTTTTGCCAGAGGCTGTAATCCTGCACGGCCCCAGAGAGCACCAGGCGGTTGCCTGCCAGCAGGTAGTAGGCCTGATCAAGAATCCGCAGGCTGTAGGTGGTCGCGGTGGTGGTGGAGAAGCCGTTGACCCCCTCTCCGATGTTTTGAAACGGAATGCTGCCTCCCTGTTGGCTGAAGATGCGGTCGCTCCAGAAACCAAGTTCAATGCCCCGGGGGATGGGGCCTTGATCGAGCACAATCACCGTAAAGCCTGCCCGATTATTGGTTTGATGGCTTTCGTTGAGCACCTGCAGGCGGAAATCCAAGCTGAAGCCCACGCTGCGATCCAGTTTGGGAAACGCGCTGTTGATCAGGGTGGGTGCAGCGTTGGCGTAATTGCTGTACCCGGCAGCACCCAGGGTCGCTGAAGCAAGGGTTGTGCCATTGCTGGATCGGGTCTGGCTGCCGTTCAATCCGCCAAAGGTCAGCCAACCTTGATCACTGGGCCGTCCGGATGCGGCGTTGTAGAGCGTCAGGCTGGAGTCGTCGTTGGTGATGGTGCCGACCACGGCTGATGTGGTGCCGATGGTGTAGCCCGTGCCGTTGCTGAGGGTGAGGGCAACGGTTTCGTTGGCTTCAATGGTGGCATCGGCGATGGGATCGACGATGAGGGTGGCTGTGGAGGAACCAGCCGCAAACGTGACGGTCTTGATGGTGCCGCCGGTTGGGATGCCGGTGTAGTCGGTGCCGAGGGTGGCGGTGCCGCCGACGGTGTAGTTGACCGTGAGGGGAGTGGTATTGGCGCCTGTGCGTGTGAAAATATAAATTAAATTTGTTAATCCATCTTCGGCGGCTGTGGCAAGAGAGATGGCAAGGGTGATGGATGGAAGAGCCAGGGTCGGTAGCCGATCGGCGCTGATTGGTAACAGAATCTTATCCACTTTTCCAGAGCCATCCAAGGTCGCGGGGAACGGCATGAGCCTTGAATGCTCACAAAGCCAGGCAGTCCTGGCGAGAGCTGCTTGCCGAATCGCAACTGTCTCCATGGTGGGACAAGTGGGAGAGGTGTCACCAGACAGCTGCAGCCATCGCCGGCTGGCGGTGCAGCGTTTGCCTCTGCCATGGGTTTCCCCCCCTAGGGTTTGAGACTCTTCACCACTGCCCCGGTTGGATCCCACCGCCTGGCTGGATGCGTCCCTGCCGCTGTTGCGCAGCCCGCTGGGTGCCGCGCTCTTCATTCCGGCATATGCCTTTTGGGTGACGCTCTTGCTGCCAGGAGTCTGGGCGTCCATGTTGGCCGGCGCCCTCTACGGCACCCTTTGGGGCAGCGTTGTGGTGTTCGTGGGGGCCTCCATCGGGGCGATCGTGGTGTTTCTGCTGGGGCGCACCTGGCTCCAGGGCTGGGCTCGCCGCCGCCTCGAGGCTGCCCCCAAGCTCCGCGCTGTCGAGCAGGCGGTGAGTCGGGAGGGCTTGCGACTGGTGTTGCTCACCCGCCTGTCTCCCGCCTTTCCCTTCAGCCTGCTCAACCTCGCCTACGGACTGAGCGACGTAAGCTTGCGCGACTACTGCATCGGTCTGATCGGCATCCTGCCTGGCACGGTTCTCTTTTGCGGGCTCGGTGCCCTGGCTGGGGATGTGGCCCGCTTCCAGGAGGTGCTCACTGGCCAGGCCGATCCCCTCACCTGGGCAGTGCGCTCGATGGGACTGGCAGCCACCCTGGCGGTGGTGTGGCTTGTGAATCGGGTGGCGCGAGCTGCTCTGCGGGCGGAAGACGATCGCTGATGCAGGCAGCCCGGCGACCTAGGGCGAGGGGGGCAGTCGCCAGTCGCGCAGGGCGGCGATCAGCACAAACCACCAGCGCCGCAGACGGTGCCACGGGCCGCGCTGCTGAGAGAGCGATAGGTATTTCGCCCTGCCGCACTCCGTCTTCACCCAGCGGGAGATGCTGCGTGGGACAGCTTGGTGATCAGAACCCATGGCGCTCATCTCAGATGCGTCGGAGTGCATCAGCCTTGTTTTTGAAATCACTGAGCAGCAGCTGCAGATAGGTCACCTTGCGCAGCTTTACATTCGCCGTGAGCGACATGCCGACTTGCAGCGGCAGGGTGGTGCCATCTTTCAATTTAAGTGTTTGGGAATCAAGCGCAATATCCACCGGCACCCGATAGAAGTTTTTGAATTGATCTGGCGGCAGGGAGTCGGAGCCGATCTTTCGCACATGGCCCTTGATCACTCCGAAATCGGAGGAGGGGAAGGAATCAATGCTGATATCTGCTGGCCGGTTCACGCTCACAAAACCGATGTCTTTGCTTGGCACCTCCACGCGGGCCTCCAGCTGGTCTCTTGGCACTACCTTCAGCACCGGCTCGCTGGTTTGGGCCACGAAGCCTTTCGCCTTGGGTTTGAGTTCAAACACCACCCCATCCACCGGTGAGGTGAGGGCCTGGTAGCGGATGTTCACGTTGAGCTCGATCAACTTGCTGCGTAGATCGGCGAGTTCCGTTTGCAGCTGGCGGATGCCCTGCCCCAGGATCGCGAGCTGCCGGAGCCGGTCTACCCGAGACTCTTCCAGCTTGCTGGCCACCTCTTGCACCTTGTTGCGCTGGCTGAGGTATTGCAGCTCAGCGGTGGCACCCTCCCGGTTGAGCACCTCGAGCCGATCCAATACCTCTTGCTCCAACCCCAAGCTGCGGACGAGCATGCGCTGCTCAGTGTCGTTCACATCCAGGTAGCGGCGGAGCTCCTCCACCTTCAAGCCCAACTGTTGGTCCTTGAACACGAGACTGCTCAGCAAACTCCGCTGGCGGTCTTTCGTGGCTTCGGTGTCGAGCTTGAGCAACACCTGGCCCTTTTTCACCTGCTCACCCTCGTTCACCAGGATCTCGTCCACCACGCCACCCACGGGCATGCGGATTTCTTTCACCACCCCGAGGGGCTCCAGCTTCCCTGGCGCTGTGACGATCTCCTCGGTTTTTGCCAAGGCGAGCCAACCCAATCCGAAGGCCGTCACCCCCATGAGCGCCCAGGTGATGCCCCTCGCCCAAACGCGCGACTGCTGCAGAACGACATCCTCGCTGTCGCCAATCGCAAACATCCGCTCTCTTTTTTCTTCGCCCCGGCTGGAGTTGGGGTCTTCCGGCGGGCGCCAATCGGAGGGGGAGAGCATCAGCTGGCCTCCTGTTGGCGATAAAGAGCGTAGTAGCGCCCTCTCAGAGCCATCAATTCATCATGGGTGCCCTCCTCGACGAGGGCGCCCTGGTGCAGCATGACAATCCGATCCGCCCTGCGGATCGTGCTCAGGCGGTGGGTGATGAAAAAAACCGTGCAGTGGCTCATGGCTTCGCGAAGGTTGTCACACACTTGGCGCTCGGCGTCGTAATCCAGGGCGCTGGTGGCTTCATCCATCACCATCAGGCGCGGCTTGGCCAACAGGGTGCGGGCAATGGCGATTCGCTGGCGTTGGCCCCCCGAGAGGGATGCACCCCGCTCGCCCACGGGGGTGCTGTAGCCCGCTGGCAACTCCATGATGAAATCGTGGGCCGCGGCGGTGCGAGCCGCTTGCACAATCTCATCGCTGCTGGCGTCTGGGTTGGTGAGGGCGATGTTGTCGCTGATCGTGCCAGAAAACAGCAGCGGCTCTTGGGGCACAATGCCGATCTGGCGCCGGAGGGAATAGAGCTCCACCTTGGCGATGTCGTATTGATCCACCAGAATCCTCCCGCGGCTGGGGGCATAGAGCCGAGGCAGGAGCTTCATCAGAGTGCTCTTGCCGCTGCCGCTCTGGCCCACCACGCCCACGAAGGTGCCTGGTTCGATGTTGAGGTTGATGGCACTGAGCACCTCCGGTCCACCTGGCACAAAGGAGAAGCTCACGTTTTCAAACACCACGTTGCCCTTGATCGCAGGCAGGGGGATGTTGCCTTTATCGGCCGCATCGGATTCCTCCGGTGTATCCACCACATCGGCGAGCCGCTCAAACGACACCCGCAGCTCCTGGATGGATTGCCAGATGGAGGAGAGCCTCAGCAAGGGCTGGGTGACATAGCCGCTGATGATGCGGAAGGCAATCAGCTGACCCAGGGTCAGTTCGCTTTTGAGCACCATGCTGGCTCCTACCCAAAGCACCAGCAATTGCGAGAGCTTTTGCAACACCTGACTGGTTTCATTCAGGAAGGTGCCTGTGATGGTTTTATCGAAGGTGCGGGAGATGTATTTGGCGTAGAAGTCTTGCCACTTCCAACGGCTCACCATTTCCACGTTTTGCGCCTTCACGGTTTGGATGCCGCTGATCACCTCCACCAGGTGGCTTTGGGTGCGCGCATTCTCTTCTGCTGCCTGGCGGTATTGGCGGCGAAACAGCGGCGCACCCAAGAGGGTCATCGCGATCTGGATGGGCAACACCGCCAGGGCGATCAGGGTGAGCACCCAGCTGTAGATCACCATCACGATGATGTAGATCACCGAGAAGGCTGCATCCAGAACTGTAATCAGCGCTTGGCCGGTGAGGAAGTTGCGGATCTTCTCAAGCTCGGCAATGCGGGTGCCCAATTCGCCAACAGGCCGCCGATCGAAATAGTTCAGGGGCAGGCGCAGCAGATGGTCGATCACCTCGGCGCCGAGCCGCAGGTCGATGCGGTTTGTGGTGTCTGTGAACAGGAAGGTGCGCAAGGATCCGATCACCCCCTCCATCAACGTCACCACCACCAGGGCCATGCCGAGGATCTGAAGCGTGTCGAGACTGCGCTGGGCGATCACCTTGTCGATGATCACCTGGATCAACAGGGGATTGGCCAGGCTGAAGAGCTGCACCACAAACGAGGCAAGCAGCACCTGCAGGAGCATGCCCCGATAGCGCTTGAGGGCTGGCCAAAACCAGCCAGGTCCGAAGCGCTGCTCCGGCGTTGCGTTGCTGCGCTCCAGCAGCAACAGCTCCAGTCCCTCTGGGTAGGCGTCCGCAATTTGGGCCGGAGTCAGCCGCACCCAGCCCTCCCGGGGGGAGGCCAGGGTCCAGCCGCGGGCGTTGCTGCTCACCAGCAGGGCAAAACCATCCTTCCAAGGCACCAAAGCTGGTGTGATCACCCTGGTGGCGGCCCCGGCTCCCACCCGCGCTCCGCTCACCAGCAAACCCATCGTGGCGGCAATCTGGCCGCAGAGCTGCAGGTTGGGCTTTTGCCCCTGCGCCACCTTCTCCCTGAGGATCTTCTCCACCCCATCGCGGCGGTAGGGAAGCTTCAGCAATTTGGCCAGCATCTGCAGGCAGGCGCTGGTCTCGCCCACCGCCCCACTGGCGCGCACCAGATTGAAGCCCCGTTGGGCGCTGGCCTGGCCGAGATCCAGGCCGGTGGGCTGGGGCAGGGTGCCCCCCTCAGCCGCGGCCACAGCGAGTGCCGTGGTTTCCTTTTCGATGGCGACGGCTTCAGCTGGTTCTTCCGGCAGGGCGATCAGGCGCAGCGGCAGCGGAGGCAGGGGCCGGGGCAAGGATTCGTTGGCAGCCACGCGGCTCCCGATCGCTAGCCCGGGCACATTGGCGCTGGCCAGATGCAGGGATTCCCCTGCCCCCAGCTGCTTCCACACTTCCTGGTCTGGGGGGAGCAGCCGTGCTCCCTCAGCCAGGTGGGCCAAGCGCTGACGCCAACGGCTTGGCTCGAAGGGTTCCGCCCTGGCGTTTTGATCCTCCAGGGCGACCAACAGGCCATGGAGCTCGCACAGCCAGAGGTGGCTCGCGCACCACTGCCGAAAGGGCGCTTCGTGCTGCAGCAACTCCAATACCAGCCGATCGGGGATGGCAAGGGCCACAACTGGTGTGGCGGCATTCACCTGCTCACAGGGTGCGGCCCGCAGCAGCGAAGCCAAGCCCACCAGTTCGCCCTCCCCAAGCTTCTGCAGCGTGAAAGGTCGGCCGTCCCGCTGACCCAGGAGCCGAGCCTCCCCTTCGAGCACCAACAGAATCTCTGCACCGATGGCGCCAGCGCTGCTCATCGCCTGGCCTTCTGCAAACTGCCGCAGCTCAGCAACCGACTCCAGGGCGTTCTGCCTGTTTGTCGAGAGGGTTGCGAAGGGAGCCAGGCTGTGCCAGCTGGCCCGCTTTTCAGGGGAGAGGGGCGCCATCGGTTTCAAACCCTTTCTCCTGATGGGTGGCTGTTGATGCGTTCCTTTACCTCCGCATCCACCCACTCTTCAAACAGCTCATGGGTCATACGGTTCTGCATGGCCTCATCAAAACTGGCGGGTTGCAGCGATTCAAGCCTCACCACCAGCCACCAGGGCTCGATCGCCAGGGGCGGTCGCAGTTCTCCGGGCTGGCTGGTGCGCAGCACGTTGGCGAGTGCCGGATGGGCTTGCAGCAGGGGCACGGGCCCCACCACTCCTCGGGTGGCTTGCTCCGGCCCCTCCGCATAGCTGGCGGCCAGCTCGGCGAAGTCGGCCTCCCCCTCGGCAATGCGCAGATAGAGCTCATTGGCCAGGGCCTCACTGCTCACCCGCAGCAGGCTGTAAATGACCGTATCGAGCTGCTGTTTCCGGCTGAGAAACCGCTGCTCAGCCCGATGGAGAAACTGAGCGTGGCTGTGGTGGCGGATGCGCAGCGGCAGTTCGGCTTGCCAAAGGGCATCCGCCTCGGACATGCCGTGCGACGCCAGATGCCCCTGCAGCTGGTCGGGAGACTGGATCGCCTTTTGTTGCAACCAAGCCTTTTGAGCCTGCTGCCGCTCCTCCTCGCTCAGGCTCACCCCGGCGATGGCCTCGGCAATCACTGATTGGCGCAACAAGGGAAGGAGCAGCTGATGGCGCGCCAGCAGGTTCCAAAGGGGATCAGGGAGCTGGAGTGGCAGCTCCCCGGCGGGGGCGCTCGGAGGCGTGTGGCCTGGTTTGGGAAGGGTTGCAGTTGCGGCGGCCCCCTCTGGAGAAGCAGGCATCGCCAGGCCGAATCCGGAAGAGAGGGGCAGGGAGGTGCTGAGGGTGATGTCCTCTGCCGTTATGGGTTCCGAAGAAAAGGGCTCCTGGCTGGCAGGCACGGGGTTGACGGGCGCAGGGGAGATGGAATTGGAAACAAGGGGCAAGCCTTCCTGCCCGGTGCGGTGAACGTAGCTGAGATCAGTCCACCTGGGGAGGCAATTGTGCGGGATTCGCCCTTTCATGGGGAGCCCAGCAGCTTCCGCAACCCCCCCTCGTCCAGCACGGCCACCCCCAGACTCTCGGCTTTGCTGAGCTTGCCGCCCGCCTCTTCCCCCGCCACCAAATAGGTGGTTTTGCGGCTCACCGCACTGCTCACCTTGCCGCCAGCGGCCTCGATCAGCTCCTGGGCCTGGCGTCGGCTCAGGCTTGGCAGGGTGCCGGTGAGCACAAAGGTTTGCCCGGCCAGGGGCAAAGCGCTCGCTCCTTCCGGCTGGTCTGCTGCGGGGTTGGCCTCCTGTTCTCCTCGGGCCAGGGAAAATCCCTGGGCTGTTAGCTGCTCCAGCAGGGCCAGGTTCGCGGGGGTGGCGAACCACTGCTGCAGAGACTGGGCCATCTCCGGCCCCACGCCGAACACCGCCGTCAGGCGATCCAGCTCCTGGAGGGCCGCCGTCCGCAGGGACTCCACATCGGGGAAGGCTTTGGCCAAGGCCTTGGCATTCACCTCCCCCACGTGATGGATGCCCAGGCCATAGAGCTGCCGGTGCCAAGGTTGGGCTTTGGAGGTGGTGAGGGCCTCCACCAGGTTGGTGGCGGATTTTTCCCCCATCCGCTCCAAGCTGGCCAGCAGGACTCCATCGAGGCGATAGAGATCGGCAATGGACTGCACCAACCCTCGCTCCACCAGCTGGCCGATCAACTTGCTGCCCAGACCCTCCACATCCAGGGCCCCCTTGCTCACCCAGTGGCGCAGCGAGGCCCGCAGAATCGCCGGGCAGCTGCTGTTCACGCAGCGCGTGTCCGCCTCCCCTTCCTCTCTGACAAGCTCCGAGTTGCATTCCGGGCAGCGGCTTGGAAGGGCCAGGGGGCGAGCTCCGGTTGGACGCAGCTCTGGCAAGACACGCACCACTTCGGGGATGATTTCGCCCGCTTTGCGCACCACGATCGTGTCGCCGCTGTGCAGGTCCAGCTCGCGCAAGCGGTCGGCATTGTGCAGGGTGGCGCGGCTGACGCTGGTGCCCGCCAGAGGGACAGGCTCGAATTCCGCCACGGGCGTCACCTTGCCAGTACGTCCCACCTGGGCCACAAGCCGGCGCAGCTTGCTGGGGGCTTCTTCGGCGGCGTATTTCAGGGCGATGGCCCAGCGGGGGGCCTTTTGGGTGAAACCCGCATCGGCTTGGAGCCGCAGATCATCCAGCTTCACCACCACCCCATCGGTGGCGTAGTCGAGGCTGTCACGGCCGATCTCCCAGGTGTGGAAAAAGGCTTCAACGCTCGCCAGATCCGGGCAACGTTCACAGTGGGGATTCACTTGGAAGCCTGCTTGCTGCAGCCACTGCAGTGCCTCCCACTGGCTCCTTGGCGCCGCCGCTTGACCCTGGGGCAGGTGGAGGGTGTAGGCGAAAAAGTCGAGGCGGCGGGAGGCCACCACTTTGGGGTCCAGCTGGCGCAGGGTGCCGGCGCAGGCGTTGCGCGGGTTGGCAAAAAGGGCTTCGCCCCGAGCCTGCCGCTCGGCGTTGATGGCCGCGAAGCTGGTGGAGCTGATCAAGGCTTCACCGCGCACCTCCAGCCAGGACGGTGGAACCTCCAAGTCCAACCGCAGGGGCACGCTCGCAATCGTGCGCACATTGGCGGTGATCTCTTCCCCCCGCTCGCCATCGCCCCGGGTGGCGGCCCGCACCAGGAGGCCATGCTCATAACTGAGGGCGAGGGCGTTGCCATCGATCTTCAGCTCCCCCACCATCGCCAACGCTGGCGGGGGGGAGCCCGCTGGTGGCAGCCGGTCCAGCTCCCTGAGCAACCGTGCGTACCACTTTTCCAGCTCCTCGACGCTGAAGGCGTTGTCGAGGCTGAGCAGGGGGATGCGGTGCTCCACGGTGGGGAAGCTCTCCGCGGGCGCGCCACCCACCCGCTGGCTGGGGCTGTCGAGGGTTTGCAGCTCCGGGTGGGCTTGCTCCAGCTCCACCAGCTCTCGGTAGAGCCGGTCGTAGACCGGATCCTCCATCAGCGGAGCATCCAGCACGTAATAGGCGTGGGCGGCTCGCTGCAGCAGACGCCTGAGTTCCTCAGCGCGCTGCCGCTGGGCGGGGGTGGGCTTCACAGGGGGGGTTAGCTGGCCGCCACTTTTTGGATGCGGTCCACTCGCCAGGTGTCATCGACCTTGACGAATGTGAAATCCAGGGGGAGTTCCTCTTTGTCGTCGGATTTGAGTTTCACCGTCAAGATCATCTGGTCGTCCTGCAGGCGGGGGCGGCCGGAGCGCAGATTGCGGTATTTGTTGAGCTGCAGCCCCGCCAGGAAACGGATGAACTGCTGCCGATTCACGTGGGAGCGGTAATTCTTGGTGGTGAGCATGTAGGCCCCATCCACCTGGCCGGAGGCCACCTGGGTGAAAAACTGTTTGATCAGCGGATTGATGCCCCGGGCACTGAGCACCAGGCGCACGGCTGTGATCGTCCAATACAGCAGCAAGGCCCCAGCGCCAGCGAGCAGGGCCTTGCTGCCGATCTCCCGGGCCAGTCCCCAATCCATGGATGCGCGCGTGATGTACAGCGGCCTGAGTCTGCCCGAAGATGCCGCAGGCCGCGCAACTCCCGGCAGACTGGTACCCCTTCCCGACGGGTTTGTCCCTGTTGCCGGCCATTGCCGCTCGAACCGCTCCTCCCCTTGTTTCATCAGCTCAATCGCGAGCATTTCGAGGGCAGCTTGGTGCGGCAGGATCGACCACTGGTGAGTTTGCGTTGGAGCGACGGCCGGCTCACCCGCACCGCGGGGCTCTACCGCCGCTGGCGCTGCGCTGAGGGGCCGATCCATTGCGAGATCCTCCTCTCGCGCCCCTTGCTGGACCCCCTGCCCCGCACCGCCACCCTGAGCACCCTGTGCCACGAAATGATCCACGCCTGGGTGGATCGGGTTTTGGGGGTGCGGGAGGTGCATGGCCCCCACTTCCGCGCGCGGATGGCCCGGATCAATGCCAGCCAACCCGGATTTGAGGTGAGTGTGCGCCATCGCTATCCCGTGCCGGTGCAGCCGGCCCGCTGGTTGGCCCGCTGCCCAAGCTGCGGCTTCAGCTCCCCCTACCGCCGCCGCCGCCAGGGGCTGGCCTGCCGCCAATGTTGCGAGCGGCTCCATGGCGGTCGCTGGGATGCCACGTGCCTGCTGGTGTTTGAACCGCTGACGCCCTAGCCTCCCGCGAGTCGGGGATCTCCGTGGGCGTGTTTCTTTGGAGCCTGGAGCTGGGGGGGCTCTCCATTGCCCTGTTGGGCATGGCTCGCGAGCAATGGCTGCGCCAGCATCCTCGCTAGAATCGCATCATGGATTGGGTTGATGACGAGGGAGGCGCCCCGCCAGAGCGCCCGGGTGCACGGGAGAGCTGGCGCGAGCCCCGCACAGAGTTCCGCTCCAACAGAAGGGGGCTCGAGGAACGCCTCGAGGGTTGGATGATGCGCGGACGGGAGCTCGTGGACGGCGTCTCGGGCACCCGCCCTGGAACAAGGCCCAGCTGGCGAGGCGCTGAGCGTTCTGGAGGAAGCCAGGGTGGGCTGGATGGGTTGGGTCGCTGGGTGGAAGGCCGTCTCGATTGGCTGCTCGACGATCGCGACGATTGGAAGGAACCCTGGCAGGAGGGTGATCGTCCATCTCTTCAGCCCTCTGAGGTTTCTCCGCCTTTGCCGCGTCGCTCCCGTGTTCCCCTGGAGGCGATCTCCCGTCGCGGCATCCCGGGTTCGCTGTCTGGCACCAGCTGGAGGCCGCCCCGCTCAGAGCAGGCCCGGGTCGAGTCCCCCCCCACCACGGCTCCTGCTGCAAAGGCTCCCTCCCCCGATGGCTGGCCAGAAGAGGAGTCGTTCGGTGTGCCCCGCTGGCGCCGGGAGGAGCCGCCAACGCCACCGGCAGCCAACCCCTTGGCTGAGCCAGCTCCAGCCGTCGCTCCAGGCCGTCCGCTCCCCCGCTCCACCCGACGCCAGCGGGGCGGCTCGGCCTAGGGTGAAAGCTGTAGGTATCTCCTTCCATCTGCCATGAGCAGCCTTGTTGTGGTTGGCTTCCCCAGCGTGAGTGAAGCGGAAGAAGTCAGACGCTCCTTGGTGGATATCCAGAGAGAGCAGTTGCTCTCTCTCGAAGATGCGGTGGTCGTGGAGCGCGACCCCCAGGGTCATGTGCACCTGCATCAGGCGATCAACCTCACGGCTGCGGGAGCTGCCAGCGGGGGCTTCTGGGGCGTGTTGGTGGGGCTGCTGTTTTTGAATCCCCTGCTGGGGGCCGCCGTGGGAGCTGGCGTCGGGGCGGCCTCGGGCTCCCTGGCAGACCTGGGCATCAACGATGGTTTTCTAAGGGATGTGGGAGAGGGGCTGGCCAGCGGCAGCGCCGCCCTCTGCGTGTTGGTGCTGGAATCAGCGCCCGATCGGGTGATTGAGCGGCTCCAGGCCCATGCCCCCCATGCGCGCTTGCTGCGCACGAACCTCAGCCACGCGGATGAAGACCGCTTGCGTCAACTGCTGGAGAAGGCAAGCCAGCAAGCCCGTGAGGGTTCCGCTTGAGCCTGGCGTGCACTTGAAAGCTGCAGCCCTGCTCGCGCAATCTCAAGTTCACAGGCCCCACCAGATCATCAGGGATCTCCTCGGCCAGGTCTTCCGGGGAGATCACCACGGCGGGGGCTCCTTGCTGCAGAGCACTGAGCAGGTCGACCCAGAGATCCACGAGCTGGCGCTGCCGCCGCGGTTGCAGACCTTGTTGTTCGAGGTGGGGGGCACAGCCCTGGCGATTCCAGAGCGTTGGCCCGGAAGGGCTGCTGTGGCGGCGATGGGCCAGCCCTGTGCGCAGGGCCTCCGGGCTGGGGCGCCCATCGAGCTGGCGCAGGCCAGCGGCTTGGAGCAGCTTGCCGATGTGCACCGCGGAGATGCCGTACACACGGCCAATTTCCGTGAGAGTCAGCCACTCAGGGCCTGATCGGGGAGGGGACATGACGGGACGCGCCAAGCGCATGAAGCTGCCCTCATGCTTGTCGGGAAGAAAAAAACGTCAATTCGTCAAGGCTTAATTGTTTGGAGTTGTGACCAATTTTAGACTTTCTTCAGGTTTGTTTGGAGGAGGCTGGGCCGAGCCAGCGCTCCAGGCATGGGGAAAACACCTCGCGAATCACGGTCAGCTCCCGGCCCTGGCGAAAAAACCGATAGTGCCGGCTCCAATAAGGGCCGGGCCGCCCAAAGCGCTCCTCCAGCCAACGGGCCTTCACCAGGGCCAGCCCATCCACCTCCCGGAAGAGTTCCGTGCGGCCCTCGGTGAGACTGCTCCAGATCGGCTGCTGCCGGTTGCGCAAGCAGGCTTCTGCCTGCTCCTGGTTCCACCAACTCTCCGCCCAGCCCAGGCTCTCGCCTCCGCAGTTCAGCCACACCTGGCGCCGCAGCAGGGGTGGGCTGAGCTCGGCCACTTCCGCAGGCGCATCAGACCCCATGGCTCCTGAGGCTTCAGCCTCCATGGCGATCAATTCAATCGTGAGCGGGGCACCGGTGAGGAGCTGCAAATGGCGGGTGGGGCTGCCGTCCCCCAGCAGCATGAGCTTCCAGGCTCCGCTCAGGTTGGCCCCGGCTCGGCCGTCCACCACCTCAGGCAAGGGGGCCTGCCAGAGCGGCTGGGGGGAGGGCAGCAGCCTTGGCAAGCCGGGTGTGTCGGGGAGGCTTGGGGTGAGTGAGAAGGCCAAGCCGCTCAACCGCCACTGATGATCGAAATCCGGCGCACCTCGCCGCCACGCTCGATCAAGGCGCTCTCCTCATCGGCTGCGCGCAGACTCCAGCCACTGGTGCCGATGGCCTCTCCGACGTTCACATTGGTGGAGGTGTTGCCCACCTGAAAAATGGCGGAGCCGGCACGCCCGCGCGCTGCCACCAGACCCACCAATTGGGGAGGGGGGCCGCTGGGACGGCGCTCCGGGGCTGTTGGTCGGGGGGAGCGACCCGGGGCTGGCTGGAGCTGACTTGGGGCCGCCGCTGGGGCGGCGGCGGTGAGGCGGGGGGTGACCGGCACACGCAGGAGGGGCGGCCTGCCTCGGGTGGGGGGGAGTTCCGAAAGCTGCTCCATCCAGGTCTCCTCCGGGGGTGGCGGGGGAAGACCCTCGGCCTCAGCCGAGCGTTGCGGGGCGACCGGTTGGATGGGATCCAACGCGGGCGCGGGAGGTGTGGCGACCGCGGCTGGGCTGTTGGAGGCGTTGCTGGCCGGGCCGAAGGCCCGCAGCCGTTCGACCAACAGCAGATTGCGCTCCTGGCTGAGGGTGCGCTGCAGGCCAGCCCACTGCTGCACCAGCAGCACCGCACTCAGGGCCCCCACCAGGCCCACCCCCCCTAAGGAGGCGAGCAACAGCACCGTGAGCGGGGCCTGGCGTCTGGGCTGTTGGCCTGAGCCTGCCGCTCCTCTGATTGCGGGACGTACCGGTTTGGGTCCCGTGCCAGAAGAAGAAAGGGGGGCCGTAGGCCGGTGCGGGCCCGCCCCTCGACTCTCTGGCGCCTCGGCAGGATGAATGTCCAAATCGATGATCGCGTCCGGCGAGAAGACCCGGTTCATCATCTGCTCGGCCTTCAGCTCCCAGTAGGCGCGGGAGGTGGGCAGACCTTGCGTCGGACGCGATGGGCGCAAGAGAGTCTCAGGGTGAAAGAGCCGACACCTTACCGGTGTTTTCCGCTCCACGGGGTGTGGGAGGGGACGGTCTACCGGAGCGACGCCGCTCCAGCTCCAGCCACACCAGCAAGGCCGTCACATCAGCGGGGCTCACCCCCGGCACCCGGCTGGCTTGGCCGAGGGTGTGGGGCCGGACCCTGGTCAACTTCTCCCGCGCCTCCGCCGACAGGGTGGTGATCGCCCCGTAGTTGATCTCGTGGGGCAGGGGACGGTTGGCCTGGCGCTGGATCTGGCTGATCTGCTGCTGCTGGCGAGCCAGATAGCCGCTGTACTTCAGGTCGATCTCGGCTCCTTCGTGCACCTCGCGAGGAAGGGCCGGATCGGCCAGGCCATGGCGCAGCAGGTCGGCGCTGTGGAACCCCGGGCGGCGCAACAGGTCGGCCAGGGTGAGGGACCCCTTGATGGCCGCCCCCGTTTCCGCCGCCACGGCGTCGGCCACCGGGTCGCTCGCCTTCAGGCGCACCGTTTCCAACCGCCGCGTTTCCGCCGCGATGGCCTCCTCCTTGGCGGCGTGGATCCGCCAGCGGCGGTCGTCGATCAAGCCCAGCTCCCGTCCCAGGGGTGTCAGCCGACGGTCGGCGTTGTCGCCGCGCAACACCAGCCGGTATTCGCTGCGGCTGGTGAGCACCCGGTAGGGCTCCTTGAGATCCTT
Organism: Cyanobium sp.; assembly: GCA_046081785.1. Taxonomy (GTDB): domain Bacteria; phylum Cyanobacteriota; class Cyanobacteriia; order PCC-6307; family Cyanobiaceae; genus Cyanobium. Next base: position 1 of record JBJTWN010000113.1, on the reverse strand, counting down.
G
>JBJTWN010000112.1:0-3672 GCA_046081785.1 Cyanobium sp. | reverse complement strand
GAACTGGTTGATGCTGGTGACCTGTTCTTCGCTGGCGTACTGGTTCACGCCGGAAAGATTCAGGTCGGCGGCATGGGCCGCGAAGGGTGCCAACAGGCCCAGGGCCGCAGGCGCCACCAGCAGTTGCTGGAAGAGTTTCATTTGGTCCTCACACCAAAACAAAGGATTCCCCTAATGGGAAACTGAGAAACTTTAAAGACAAAAACAAAAGCGTTCAGATGTGAGGACTACTTTCACAAGTAGCACAGCATACATCCTCTGCTAATTCAGCAGCCCTGGAGGACGGAATGCAAGCAAGAAGGTCTTGCCTGCTATTCAAGATTAAGTCTTACACGATCCAAGTTGGACCCGGTTAAAACCGGAAGGTGGTTTTCAGAAGGCCGCCGAAATTGCTAAGGCTGCTGCTGTTCTCTCTCTGAAGCTGGCCCAAAGGAGCACTCAGATAGTAAAAGGCGGGTGTGACACTAATATTGTCGGTGACTTGCAACTTAAGCCACCATTCCCAGGCATAACTGCCATCGTTAGGTGTTTTGCTCGTGATCTGCTCGGAATCGGCCTCTAGAAAGAAGTTATTTGGCGTGCCATTTTCCAATTTGGTGATGAAAGTGGGTTGACCCACCGCCATGCCGAAGGCATTCCCCTTGCCAAACACATCAGACCATTGAAGGCCCAGATACCAGGATTGACTGCGGGCCCCATCGATCCAGGAGTCGGAGAAGAATCCTTCCGTCACCTTGGTCAGCTTGTAGCCACTGATCCCCCAGCCAGCGCTGATGGAGGGGAGCAAGCCCGAAGAAAAAGGCGACCAATAGCCACTGACACCCACCGAGTTGGTGTTGTCGGCAAAAGACGAAGCTGTGACAGCAAGTGGGGTGCCATTTCCGCCATAAAGGCCGGCCCCACCTTGGGCGTAGCTGTAGGCCACAGCTACGCCAAAGTTGCTACCTCCATAGGCGATCTGACCTGTGAAGGTGGACTGGGAGCAGCTGGTGCCGATTCCACCACCGCAGACCTCAAAACTGGGGGGGAAACCGCCAGGGCCAGGGGTGGTGTTGAACCCTGGCGAACCCAGATCGCCATTGAGAGACACATAGTTGGCGCTGATGCTGACGCCACCGTTTTTCCACCACAAACCCGCTCCAGCTCCGAGGCTTCGGTTATAGGCGCCAGGGGCACCGGCATAGGTGAAGACGTCGAGAACCGTGTCAGCTGGGTAGGCGCTCGGCCAGAAAGCCAACATGTCGTCCTGGCGGACACGCCCCCCAACGGTGGCCGTGAAGCGTTTGCCAATCGGGAACTGATAAAATAAGCGATTAACTGCCAGCGCGTCGCCACAATCGCTGCCGATGCCGCAGAGTTCTTCAAAGGCAATCTCCAAGGCGTTGAGGCCGATGGGATTGTTGGTGCCAAACCAGGGGGAGTCCCCGAAGTTGCCAGCCCGCAGCCGGGTGCGAAGCAGATCCTTCCCGGTGAAGCTGGTGTCGAGATAGAAGCTCAGGTCGTAGGCAAAGGAGGTGCTCCCATCGAGCGAGCGTGCGGTCTTGGCATACGTGAGGGTGTCAGGAGTGAAGGGCGTGCCTCCAATCGCCAAGAGGATCAGGGCATCAAACAAATTGGGTTGGGCCTCGCCGGCGAAGCTGTTGGCTCCGATCACAAAGGTCGCCACACCCCTGAGCTTGGTGGTGGTGGAAAACTGAGTGGCATCCAGCTCCCCGATCCGAGCCTCCAGCCCATCCACCCGGCCGCGGATGACAGCGAGCTCCTTCTCGAATTCTTTGAGCAGCCGCTTGAGTTCATCGGTGACTGCGCTGATGCGTTCCAGACAGACATAGAGGTGAGCCGCAGCCTCAATCCTGGTCATGGCTTGCTCATTGCCGAGCGTGCCATCAGGTGGGCCAGCCGCACAGCCGTACCGCTGGCTGAGATTGGCGAGCGCCTGGTAGGTCCAATCGCCGGGTTTGACGTCGCTTAAGGCGTTGATGCTGGAGAGCGGCTCGCCATCCCTGAGCCGATCCGGGCTGGCGTATTGATTCACACCGGCAAGTTCCGGTTCAGCGGCTTGCGCTGCCGAGGGGCAAATCAAACTCAGGGTCGCTGCAATCAAAAACAGTGGCTGGAAAAATCTCATGAACTCCTCTTTCCCCATCTCTGATTGAGGTGGGGCAACTCTATTGGCGTCAACCATAAAAAAGCCGGCTGCAGGGCAGCCGGCAGTTTGGTTGGCAGCGAGCAATGCTGCCAGAGAATCAGAACTTGAAGGTGGTCTTCACAAGGCCGCCGAAGTTGCTGAAGGAGTCGCTGTTGTCCTTCTGGAGCTGACCGAGAGGGGCGCTGAGGTAATAGAGCGCCGGGGTCACACTGATGTTGTCGGTGACTTGGAACTTGTACCACCATTCCCAGGCGTAGTTGCCGTCGTTGGGGGTATCAAGAGTAGAACCATCATTGGTGAGGTAGTCGTCACCCGCCTTGGTGATGAAGGTGGGTTGACCTACGGCCATGCCGAAGGCATTGCCTTTCCAGAACACATCAGCCCACTGCAGACCGACATACCAAGATTGGCTCTGGGCACCATCGATCAACTGACTGAGATCGTCACCCCCTTCACGGTTGTAGCCGCTGATGCCCCAACCAGCGCTGATGGAGGGGAAGATGCCGCCGCTGAATGGGGTCCAGTAACCACTCACACCAACGGAGTTGGCGTTGTCAGCAAAGCTTGAGGCAGCCACCGCAAGCGGGGTGCCGTTGCCGCCGTACAGCCCAGCTCCATTTTGGGCATAGCTGTAGGCCACAGCCAGGCCAAAGTTGCTGGTGCCGTAGCCAATCTGACCGGTGAAGGTGGACTGGGAGCAACCGTTGCCGATGCCACCACTGTTGGGGCCGCAGACCTCATCCACCAAACCGGGAATGTTCACACCAGGAGAACTGCCGTCTCCATTGGCGGAAACATAGTTGGCGCTCACGCTGAAACCACCGCTCTTCCACCACAAGCCACCACCAGCACCGAGGGTGAGGTTGTAGGCACCCGGTGCGCCGGCGTAGGTGAAGACGTCGAGAACTGTGTCAGCGGGATAAGAGCTGGGCCACAGGGCAAGCATGTCGTCCTGACGGACACGACCACCGATGGTGGCGGTGAAGCTGCTGCCGATGGGGAACTGGTAGAACAGGCGATTGACGGCCACCACGTCACCGCAATCCGTACCGGCACCGCAACCTTCTTCAAAAGCAATCTCCATGGCATTGAGGCCAACGGGATTGTTGGTGCCGCTCCAGGGGGAGTTGCCAAAGTTGCCGGCCCGCAGGCGGGTGCGCAGCAAGTCCTTGCCGGTGAAGCTGGTGTCGAGATACAGGCTCAGGTCGTAGGCGAAGGAGGTTGCACCATCCAGGGCCCGAGCGGTATCTGCGTATTTGCTGGTGCTACCGGTGAAGGGAGTTCCACCAATGGCGGCAAGGACCCCAGCGTCAATAAAACCGGGTTCTGCGCTACCGCTGAAGCTGTTGGCACCGATGACGAAGGTGGCGACACCCTTGAGCTTGGTGGTGGTGGAAAACTGAGTGGCTTCCAGCTCGCCCACGCGGGCTTCCAGGCCGTCCACCCGGCCGCGGATCACGGCGAGCTCCTTCTCGAATTCCTTCATGAGCTTCTTGAGCTCATCGGTGATTTCGGTGATGCGA
>JBJTWN010000111.1:0-3308 GCA_046081785.1 Cyanobium sp. | reverse complement strand
TACTTGGGCGGCTATTGCTTCCGTTTCAACCGGCGCTTTGCGATGGCTGCGATGACCGAACGCATTGCCAATGCCGTCTGCTGCTGCATGCCACGCACGGAGAGGGATCTCAGAATCGCGGAGTCTTATGGGTAATCAAGTAATTCTTTTCGCTGTTCAAGCCAAAACCTCTTCTCTTCGATCATCAATCTTCGCGTGTCTCGCACTTGTGTGCGTGTATCAATTGCTACTTTCCAGATCAAGCCAAGTCCCGCAATAATGACAACCTCAATGATAAATCTAAGTGCATCGAGTGTTAATTTCATCTCAGGTGAGACGTAGATCACACAGTATTTTAATTATGACTTGGATCATCCATGCTGCATGCAGCAGATCGGCGGCGTGATTCCATCTGGACGCTATGCTTCTGTCGCGAGGCGACAATCTGTAAGTTCGGCCCGATCAGCCATGCTCAAAAGGATGAGCTGTTTAGTGAGGGACAATCGCTTTCCGCAGTGGCCCAATGGACTGCGGGGCGCAGCTCATTCCATCGCCGTGCACACCACCCGCGCGATGGATCCCTTCTCGCCCGCAACCACCTCAATGCCCGCGCGAATGCGCTCCTTGAGGGCTCCCACATGGCTGATGATGCCGATCATCCTGCCGCCCTCCCGCAAGCGATCCAGTTCGTCCATGGCCAGCTGCAGGTTGTCGGGATCGAGGGTGCCGAAGCCCTCATCAATGAAGAGGGCCTCCAGGTGGATTCCGCCTGAGCGGGCTTCCACTGCATCGGCTACCGCCAAGGCCAGAGCAAGGGACGCCTGGAACGTCTCTCCCCCGGAAAGGCTGCTGACCTCCCGTTCCTCGCCGGTGTAGGCATCCAACACCCTGAGCCCTAAGCCCGCCTGGCGGCCGCCCCTCCCCCCCTCATCGCTCAGCCTGAGCTGGTAGCGGCCCGAGGTCATCACCTCCAGCCGCTGGTTGGCGAAGCTGCAGATGTCTTCCAAGTAAGCGGAGAGCACCCAGCGCTGCAAGGAGATGTAGGGAGCCGCTTTGCCCAGGCAGCGCTCCGCCACAGCGTTCAGGCGTCTCGCTGCAGGCGACTTCTGAGCACGTCGCCTGCCCTGTGCTCCTTGGCCAGCCTGGTGAGGTCTTCCTGGCAGCCGCGAGCTTCGCTGAGGCGCTCCAGCGCCCGCACCCGTGCGGCATCGGCCGCCTCCAGGGCCGCCTCCGCTTGGGCTAGATCAGGGGGCTCTTGCGGCAGCCCAGCCAGATCCGCCGAGCTCAAAAGGCCCCGCAGTTCAATCACCTCCCTCTCGTAGGCCTCGATCCGCTGGGCCCAGAGTTGCCGGCGCGTCGCATCGGCGCCCTTCAGGGCCAGCTCCACCTCCTGGCCCGTGGCGAAGGAGGAGGCGGCGAGCTCATGAGCGAGCCGCTCGCTGGCCTCCACCAGGCGGCTGGTGGCCAGGCTGTGGGCCTGCCGGCTCGTGGCCAGCTCCTTGAGGAGCCGCTCCAAGGGCTCGAAGGCTTCTAGAACTCCTTGGGGATCCACCCCGTCCCCGAGGGCTTGGCGAATGTCCGCCTCCAGGGCAAGGGCCCTTGCTTCCGCTTCCCCTCCAGCGGTTTGCAGCAGGGCAATCTGGGTTTTCGCCTCCTGACAGCGCTCCTGTGCTTGAACCAGCGCGAGATCTTGCTCCGCCAAGGCACGCTCCAACCCCTTGAGCTCCTGGGCTAACCCCTTCGCCGCAACCAGTGCGGCTTGGGCCTCCTTGGCGGCGGCCCGAGCGGCTTCTGGCGCTTCGGCCGCCGCTCCGGCTTTCTCCCGCACCCTTTGAAGGGCGCTCTGGGCTAGCGCCCTTGCCGCTGCCATCTCCTGGACCCATTGGCTGGCGGCGCTCACGTCCCTTTCCGCCTCCGTGATCTGCCCTAGCCCGATCGTCTCTCCATCGCCAGGGTTGGGAGCGGGGTGGGTGGTGGCGCCGCAGACCGGGCAGGGTTGGCCCATCACCAGGCCCTGCGCGAGCTCGGCTGCCATGCCCTGGATCTGGCGGCGTCTCAGCTCCAACAGAGCGGCGTGGGCCTGATTGAGCTTGGCTTCCGCTTGGTTGTGGGCTGCGATGGCCTCTTGTTCCCGCTGTTGGGCAGGGCGGACCGCTTCGGCGGCCAGGGCCCGCTGCTCGGCATCCTCCGCGGCGCGCTGCAGGCCATCCTGTTGATCCCGAGCGGTGCGGGCTCTCGTGCAGGCCTCCAGGGTGGCCTGCCGCTCCCGTTGCTTCGCCACGATTCCCGCCTGGCCTTGGGCTAAGACTCTGCTGACCTGCTGGAGCCCATCGGCACTGGATTGAGCCTTGGTTCGGGCGGCGGCGGCCTCTCGGGCTTGCTTCAGCAACGCCACCACTTCCGCCCGGCGCCCTGCCAAGGCGTTGGCAGCCCCATTGAGGTCCTCCAGGCTGGGGATCCTCTGCAGATCCAGCAGCACCACCTCCATGGGCAAGGCCTGGGCGTCATCCCGTGCTCTGATGACCTGGCGCAACAGGCTTTGGAGGCGCTCCTGCAGGAGGCTGAGGGCCCCTTGGGCGGTCCGTTCAGCTTCTAAGGTGGGTCGCAGCGCTTCCGCCTGCTCAGCCCGTTTGAGGCGCTGGCGATAGTCTTTCACCACCTCGGCCTTTCCCTCCAGTTCCATGAGCCGGGAGGCGGCCCTGTCGCGACGGGTCCAGCGATCCAGCAGCAAGGTGGTGGCTTGTCTCACCTGCTGGGCTCCCGCCAATCGGCTGTTGGCCTGCTCCAGGGTGGTGGCGGCTGCGATGGCAATCTCCTGGATGCGGCTCTCCAGACGATCGAGGGCGGCCTGATCCTCCGGCACCGCCCCCTCTTCCCCGGCTGGTTGATAGGGCCTCCATTCCTGGGCAGCTTGCTGGCGCAGAACCTCCTGACCCCTGGCCGCCTCCGCCAGGGCGCTGCGGGCCCCCCGCGCCTTTTCCTCCAGCCATTGCCCCGCCCGCTCAAACATCTCCGTGTTGAAGAGGGTTTTGAGGAGGGTTTCCCTCTCCTCGGCGCGGGCGCGCAACACTTCGGCGAACTTCCCCTGGGGCAGCAGGATCACCTGACGGAATTGGGCCGCGCTCAGCCCCACCAGCCCTTCCACTTCCCGGGTGACTTCCGAGTTGCGGCTGGCGATCGCCTCCCGCTGCGTGCCATGAAGACGGAAGTGCGCCGCGGTGGGGGGCTTTTCCGTTCTCCCCTCGCCCCGAGCCTTGGGGGCACTGTGGGCCGCGCTGCGCTCCACTAGATAGCGCCGGTCGCCCGTGGAAAATTCCAGGCTCACCCGC
>JBJTWN010000110.1:0-18809 GCA_046081785.1 Cyanobium sp. | reverse complement strand
GGGGCAAGGTCGGGACAGCCCCCATACATTGGTAAACCCGCGATACATTCATAACCTGCCCTAAACTCTTTCAACAAAGCCTGTTTTGGTGGCTCCATGGATCCCACTCGAAACCCCTTCACTCCCGGCGCGGGGGCAAGGCCGCCTGAGTTGGCAGGACGAGAGGCCATCATTGCAAGCGCGACCATCGCCATCCAACGCATCGCTCGCGGCAGGCAAGAGAAAAGCCAAATGCTGCTTGGTCTGCGGGGAGTGGGCAAAACCGTGTTACTGAATCGCATTGGCCAGATCGCAGAAGACTTGGGAGCCATCGTGGCGTCGCTAGAGGCACCCGAAGGGCAGCGATTGGCGGCCTACCTGGCCCCGGCATTGAAGAGCGTTCTGTTACGGCTCAGTCGACTAGACAAGGCGCGTGATTTGGCCAAGCGAGCGTTGGCGATGTTGCGGGGGTTTGCGAGAGCTTTCAAGGTTTCGATCGGGGAGATTGAGATTGAAATACTCCCGGAAACGCTTGCTGACAGCGGTAATCTTGAAGTAGATCTTCCAGAGTTGATGGGATGCGTTGGCCGAGCGGCAAAGGCCGCCCAGACAACTGTTGTCATAACTCTGGATGAGGTGCAATATCTCTCCGAGGAGGATCTTAGAGCCCTGATAGTTGCCATGCACAAGATTGCCCAAAGGGATTTGCCTGTGATTCTCTTTGGAGCCGGTCTTCCCCAGGTGGCTGCGCTCGCGGGGGAGGCAAAATCCTATGCCGAAAGGCTGTTTGACTATCCAGAAGTTGGCCCACTCACACCCGAAGCAGCTCGATCTGCTCTTCGAGATCCAATCGAAGAAGAGGGTGAATCCATCAGCGAGACAGCATTGACAAAAATTCTTTTTATTACTGAAGGATACCCCTACTTCCTACAAGAGTGGGGGAAACATTCCTGGAATACAGCAGATCACTCACCAATTCGTTTAGACGATGTCGAGCATGCCAGCAACTTGGCGACAGAAGCCTTGGATCGCAGTTTTTTCCGTGTCCGATTTGATCGTCTCACACCTCGTGAACAGGACTATCTGCGTGCCATGGCCGCACTTGGGTCTGGCCCCCATCGCTCGGGCGATATCGCCGAAGTTTTGCACATCACAGTGCAAACCGCCGCCCCCCTGCGCACCGGGCTGATTAAGAAGGGGATGATCTGGAGCCCAGCCCATGGCCAAACAGCATTCACCGTCCCCATGTTTGATACTTTCATGGTCCGTGCCATGCCGAATTGGAAGCGCGGCCATGAGGTCTGATCCAAGCAACCGTCACCGCCGGGTGCTCGCTCACAACGCCTCTCACGCCGCCCACACCTCGCGCTGAAACTGGCGCAGCACCCCCTCCAGCTCGCCGCCAAACAGCCGATTCAGCCGGGGCCAGCCGCCACCCTCCCGCTTGAAAAACAGGGCGTCATCGTCCAGGCCCTCCCGATCCACGATCGTGAGGGCCTTCGTTTGGTTGGCGATGCGCACCAGCCAATCCCGCTGCGGCTTGCTCCAGCTTCGAGAGGCCAGGATCCGCCCCAGCGCTCGTTCCACCCGCTGCTCGTAGGGCACCAGCGGATCGCCCAACGCCGCCTGGCGAATGAACCCCATGATCGAAGCCGCCATCTCCTGGTTGGTGGTTTCACGCCAGGCCGTGGCCAGGCTGGCCTCGCTGTAGCCCCGCGCATCCAACGCCAACCGCAGCTCCCGCAAGTCCTTGCGGGTGAGCTCCCAGGGCCGCTGCAACACCACGGTGAGCGCTGGCAAGGCGTTGCCCGAATCCCGCACAAACGCCGTGAACCCCTCCAGATAATCCTCCGGCCGCTTCGCCTTGCCGTAGCCCCGCTCGATTCCCACGCGTTCGTCCTCGTGCTCGGAGAGATACACGGCCCGGCGCGGCCCCTCCCACTGGGTGTCGAGCACCTCCCCCAACCCCTCGATCGTGCCCAGCCATCGCTGGGCCTCCGCCACCGGCAACCCCCGCAGCCGCGTGATGAACCCCTCTGGATCTTCGCCCGTGAGCAGCCGAAAGCGGGCCGCGCCGCTCTCGCTCAGCTGGCTGCGCTTGCGGCGCAGCTTGGCGATCAGCTGGTCGCGCACCAGCTCCGCGTCCTCCCCTTCGGTGGCCTCCATCTCCCGCAGCAGCTGGGAGAAGGAGATCTTGGGATCCACCACCACTGGCTTCATGTCGGTGTAGGGCTGCAGGGCGTCGTACACGCCCACGGCGTCAAAGATGCGGAAGTGCGTCTTGCCGATCGCCTCGCACAGCCGCGTCGCTCGGCCAATCATTTGGTCGTAAAGGATGCGGCTGTTCACGCGGCGCAGAAACACGATGTTGCCAATCGCCGGCACATCCACCCCCGTGCTCAGCAAATCCACCGTGACGGCCACGTTGGGGAAGGCCTCGTTCTTGAAGCGGCGAATCCATTGCGCTGGCTTGTCGCTGGCCCCGGTGATCTTGGCCACCGCCTCCTCCGGCACCTCTCCATAGCGCTTGGCCAACGCCTCCTTCAGCAGCTGCACCACCAGATCGGCGTGGCCATCGCTCACGCAGATGATCAGGGTTTTGTGGGGTGAAAACGGATCCAGCTCATCGGCCAGCGCCTCGCACACCACCCGGTTGAAGGCTTCGGTGAGCACCAGCTGGTTGAAGGCCGCCACATCAAAGCGCAGCTCATCCGGGGTGGTGAACAGATCGATCTGGCCCGTGCGCGGATCGATGCTGGTCACCTGCTCGCCCGCCTGCCAGCGGATGCCTTCGCTGGAAAGCTGGGTGTGGATGCGGATCGGCGGCTCGTGATCCACCAAATAGCCATCCACCACCGCCTCGCGATAGCTATAAACAAACACTGGCCGGCCAAAAATCGCCACCGTGTGCAGGGCAGGCGTGGCGGTGAGCGCGATCTTCACCGCATCAAACATGTCGAGCACGCGTCGATAGGTGGAGACGTAATCCTTGAAATCGCGAAAGCGCAGCTCGCCATCGCCCATCTCCCGATCCAGCAGATAGCCGCGGTGGCATTGATCCACCACAATGAGGTCGTAGGTGTCCACCGTGGGGCGCCCCTCCTCATCACCCAGCAGCAAACGTCGCGCCATCGCCTGCACCGTGGTGATGTGCACGCGGGTGTCGTCGTCCACGACGCGATCGCCCAGCTCCTTGATGTCGTAGATCGCCGCAAAGGTTTGCAGGCTCTCCATCCGCGTTTCCTTGAAGGCATCCCCTGCCTGGATGCCCAGCTCCTCCCGATCCACCAAAAACAGCACCCGCCGGAAACGGCCGCTTTTCAGCAGGCGGTAGATCAGGGCCACGCAGGTTTTGGTCTTGCCCGTGCCCGTGGCCTTGGCCAGCAAAATCTCCCGCTGCCCCGCCCGGATCGCCGCCTCCACCGCTTCGATCGCCCGGCGCTGATAGGGGCGCAGGGGAAAGCCAAACGCGAAAGTTTCGCGGCTCAGCTTCTCCTCGGCGCTCTCGATATCCAGCCGAGCCAGCTGGCGCAGCCCCTCCGGCCCATACCAGCCCTCCAGGGCCACGGCCCGGTTGGCGGCACGGCGCCGATCGCGAAACCAGATGCCGCTGGCCGCATGGAGCTACCGCAGAAACGGCCGGCCATTGGTGGCAAACGCGAAGGGCAGGCCGCCTGCTCCCTCCGGCAACAGCACATCGCGGCAATAGCGCTCTGCCTGGGGCAGCACCCCCACCACATCCTTGTGGGCCCGCTTAGCCTCCACCACCGCCAGGGGCGTGAGCCCGACAAAGAGCACATAATCCGCCGGGCCACTGCTTGTGGGCCACTCGGCGATGGCCAAGTTGCGATGCTTTTCGGGGCGGCCCCCCCGGCTGTGGCGCAAGCGCTGGCTATCGGCCTCCCAGCCCGCCTGGCGCAGCTGCTCATCAATCAGCTCGCGGGTGGCAGCTTCATCCAGCTCCAAGCGGGCGGCGGCCTTGCGGGAGGACTACCGCAGCGACGCCAGGGCCGTGGCCCCCTGGCGCTGGGCAGCGGCTTGCAGCTCCGCCAGCCGGGCGCTCAGGGCTGCCTTGTCGGCCTCTGCGGCGGCGGCCAACTCCTGCCACTGCCGCTGCTCCTCCAGCGCCTGGCGCAACTCGCTCAACTCCGCCTCCCTCTCGGGATCCTCTGCCACCGGAGCCCGGGGAGGCTGAAAAGGCCCGCTGCGGAAATCAGGATCGCCAAACGTGCGGTGGAACCACACCCCCAGCTGCCACGCCATCCGCAGGCTGTTCAGGGCCGTGGCGTGGTCGTCATGCAACTCGTGATTGGCCTTGTTTCCTTTGCGCCGCACCCCATGAAACAGCTGCGCCACCTCACGCTCCAACACGCCCTCATACTCCAAACGCCGCAACAGCTGCTGCTGCGTTTCCTCCGGTCTGAGCTCCACACCGAAGCGTGAGGCCACCTCCTGGGCCAGCCATTCCCCCAACTGCCGCAACTTCAACATCGCCGTGTTGGGGTCCTCCGGGAAGTAGCGCTCCGCCAACAAGCCCAGCCGAAACAGCTGCTCGTCGTACCCACGGAGGTGGCTGAAGTTCGTGGTCAGCACGGATGCCACCCCTAATCCCCTGCAGCGCCACCCATCACACCTTGCCAATCAGCTGCTTCACCAGAGCGATCAACTCTTTTTTCGTGAAACTCTCCAGAGGTGGCGGGGGAGGGGCCACACCATGGCTTTCAAGGGCCTTCGCCAAACCAGCTTTCTGCAATTTGGAGTAGCCCTTGATGCCGTGCTCCTTGCACAGCCGCTTCAAGCTGGCCACCGGTTGCTGCATGAAAGAACCGCGGCCGAGCAGGATCTTCGCTCCAGGCCCCGTTTCTAGCTGGCCATCCTGGAGGGCACTCAGGGCAGTGCCCGTGCGCTGCAGGTGGGTGGCCACCCTTCTGTAGATCCGAGCATCGGTGCTCGCCAAATCGCGATGGCTCTGCTCAAGGAGATCGGCGATGGAAGGCCCTGCGCTCATGGCAGCTCGCCTTTTTGGCTGGCGGACTGATCGGCCGTAGGCACCTCAGCCGCCAAGGCGGCGGCATTGGCCTTCAGATCGCGCCAGCGCTTCGCCTGCTGGATCAATCTCTTGAACATCTCCACCAGCCAATAGCCGCTCTGCCGCTCGCTCTCATCAATCAGAGCCACCATCGCATCGCCTGTTTCCTCCATGTCGCGAATCACCGTGCCGAGCTTGGCGTTCAGGGCATAAAGGCGAGCCTTGGCTCGGGCCTCATCCGCCAGATCCGCCTCCAGGGCCACCAGCTCCCGCTTCAGCTCGGCGATCACCACCCCCCTGCGATCGCTCTGGGCCTTGAGCACCCCCCTGGAACGGTTGGCCGACACCAGGGCAGCCCGGCATTCCTGATAGGTGTCCGGCAGGTCTTCCAGAGGGGGATGGAGGGGGAAGTCGGTAGCGGATCGAAGGCTCATGACAGGGGATTCGCTACCACAACATGGAGCAAGCAACTTTAGAGTCAGCTCACGCCCGCCGCCGCTGAATCCATGACCATCAGCGGCGGCAGTCGGCAGATCTTGATTCACGGCATGGCCCTGGTGCTGATTGGGCTGGTGTGGGGTCTGGCGGTGCCGGCAACACCGCATCCCAGGCTGGCGTTGGGGGCGCACATTCAACTTGTCAGCAACGGCCTGCTGTTGATGGTGATGGCCGCCGCCCTGCTCACCCTGCCCCATCGAGTTGGGCTGAAGGGGCTGTGGGTGATGGTGGCGGCGGCGTGGTTGACATGGGGGATGGCCCTCTCGGAAGTGGCCAATGCCTGGTGGGGAACCAGGCAGATGTTGCCGATCGCCGCCGCCCAGGCGGGTGCTGCGGGAGGGGCGTCGTGGCAGGAGGCCACCGTTTCCCTGGCGCACATCAGCGCTGGGCTGGGGCTGATCGCAGCCTGGACGCTGCTGCTGGTGGGCTTTGTGCGGCCTGCGCCAGCCGAGGCCTCGACAGGCAAAGAGCATGCAGAACGAGCAACCTGACTAAGCGCCTTGAGCCATGGGCGCATGAATTCGAATCCCCCATGGCTTGGGCACCCATCTTGTTGCTGTTGCAACGCACCGGCTCAAGCGCCGGCCATTGGGCCATCAGCCCAAACAACCCCCGTATCAGCCCCTACAGATGGATATCGGGCCCGATAACCACTGTTTGCCTTGCACACACTCACTCGAAACACATTGTGTTTAATAGAATTAGGCATTCTCGCGGAAAGTGGTTCACGGAATGCATCCGGAGCGGTTCGGTGGTTCACAGAAACCACCCATATAGCGTTGGGTGGATCGAGACAGACACCACAGGAAGTCACAGCAAATCAGCCAGGACGCGGGCATGCTAAATTTGATTATACTGCTTACTCGCAACCTTGGTATTACCAATGAATGCAGCACATGAAATCCCGCAATCTGATCTTGATAGAGAAATTAGATCCACCGCTGTTGATTTTTCATTCGGAGAGCTACTTAATCTTCATAACGATAAAGAAATAATAATCAAACCGGAATATCAGCGCTTGTTTCGATGGTCTAATGAACAGCGATCTCGCTTGATTGAATCCATATTGCTTGGCCTCCCAATACCTCCTATATTTCTAATTGAGAATGATGATGGAGTTCTTGAACTAATTGATGGGCTTCAGCGTACAAGCTCAGTTCTTCAGTTTCTTGACAATAAGGCAATTGATCAGCCGGAACTCCGTCTTGAGGGCTGTGACATCATTAAGTCTCTAAACGGATTGACTTTCCACGATCTTCCAACTTCTCTTAGGCTGAAGCTTAAGCGCTCTCCAATACGAGCAACAATTATCAACAAGTCGGGCGATCCAATTGTGAAATATGAGATGTTTAAGCGGCTCAATACGGGAGGATCGCTTCTATCAGCGCAAGAGATTCGCAACTGCTCGTCCAGAATGATTGTTGGTGGCGACAGCTTTTATGAATCTATTCAAGAGATGGCGCGATTCCCCGATTTTAAAAGTGCAATTGCAAGATTACCAGAGAGTTCAATTGAAAAAAGAGGTGATGAAGAGCTTGTCCTTCGCTTTTTCGCTGTAACGAGCTACAGAGAGGGATTCAAGGGGAATATTGAAGAGTGGCTCGACTCACTTATGGAAAAGATTCTATTTAAGGAGATTGAGTTTAACCCTGAATCAAAAGAGAAATATTTCAAGTCAGTATTCACGCTCATCAACTCAAAGCTAGGTGATGAAGCATTCACTCGATTTAACGATCATCAAGAGGCCACCGGACGTCTTGCTCCTGCATATTATGAAGCAGTCGTAGCAACATTTGCGCAGCATATGGCTGAGCTTCAAGCCATTGAATCAGATGTATTAAAAACCAGGCTCATCGAAGCATTTTCCAGTAACGTCTTTAAATCGGCAACTGGTCCAGGCGCTAATACAATTCAAAAACTTGCGACAAGAATAAACAGTGTGGGCCAGCACCTGCTTGGAAATGGCCATAATTGATGATATTTCTCGTGATCTCGACTGGCGAGAGGCTGAGATTGCTTCCATGCGTCTTCTATTAAGCAGGAAAGATATTAGCTCCAAACAAGTAGAAGTTCTTCTACGTGCTGCCTGGGCATTGCTTTACGCTCACTACGAGGGATTTGTCAAATACTGCCTTACTCTGTTCTATGAAGAAATATCCAGGCGATCAGTAAAGTGCGCAGTTTTACCGAATGCAACTCAAGTATTTGCCAAGGTCTTGAAACAAATTCGTACGATGCCTCTAGTAAACATGATTACTGAAGTTTCGAACTTTAAGGATTTGCATCTTGACTCTCTCGCTTCATTCCCTGAAGTTGATACAAACTCAAACCTCTGGCCCGAGACGTTAGTTGCACTTCTAGTCTCCGCAGATCTTGAAAGTCAAATAGTTAACAAGAACCGCTCAAAACTCACAACACTTGTTTCCCGGCGAAACGAAATTGCTCATGGACAAAAGAATTTTATTGCTGAGTTCAAATACTATCTGACCTACGAAGCTGCTGTCTATGAAGTTATGTACGATCTCGCCCTACAGGTTGAAGAACGTTTGGCATCGACTCCATATCTATAAAAATCGCAGGATCAATGACTTCTGATGCCTACCCAACAACGCCATGCACCTGAGCCGCCGCCGCACGGTTATCTGCTTCGCTAAGCACACCTTGCGGCCAGGTGATGGCAAGCGTTAGTCGCACCCAAAGCCAGGACGCCCCTTGCCTCTGCGTAGCCTAGGAGCTACAGTGGTTGGATGGAGGTTTTTGCTACCGATGATTACCAGTCCTGGATCAATGACCTTAAAGACAGAGCGGGTCGAGCTCGTGTCCTTATGCGTGTTGACCGCCTCATCCATGGAAATCCTGGTCTTCACCGCAATCTCACAGAGGGGTTGTCTGAATTGAAAATTGATGTAGGCCCTGGCTACAGAGTTTATTACAGTTTTCGAGGAGAGCGGCTTCTTCTACTGCTCGGAGGCGGCACCAAGGCTACTCAGAATAAGGACATTGAAAAGGCCCTGGAACTCAACCTTTTATTCAAGGACTTCTCCCAATGACGCAAACACGGTCATGTGCGAATTCTAAATCCGGGAAGCTGGCTCCTTATGACGTTGCAGACCATCTTCGCTCACCTGAAGAGATGGCTGCATATCTTGACGCATGGTTTGATGAATTCCCGGATGATGTGTCTGGAATAGCGCGAGCTGTTGGGGATATTGCGCGAGCCAAAGGTATGACACAGGTCGCGAAGGATGCTGGCTTGAGCCGAGAGAGCTTATATCGTGCTTTGAGCCAAGAAGGCAATCCGAGCCTTTCGACAATTCTGAAAGTACTTGCGGCCGTGGGTCTTAAACTGTCTGTGAGTGTCGCTACAAGGGTCGACTAACAAGCCCTTGCCGGCGCGAATTCCAGCATGCCTGGTTTATATTTAGAACTGGCCTGAAAGTCTCGCTTACAAGCTCTAGAGCCTGGATAAGCTTGTGAGCAGATTCTTGGTCATCTTGTTTAGGTGGTGATTTCAGCTTGGATTCCATAGCCATAACAAGTTTGTCAATAAATGGAGATAAGAACTCCTCGCCACTTGAATAGCGATGCGAAGGGGCACTAACATCAAGATTCAGAAGATGGGAGCGGAGGCAATCAGCAATTCCAGGCTTTCGGTCCGCTTCTGATCTGGAGGAAACATCCTTGGCATGAGGATTCCACGCCCATGCCGTGCGTGTTCCAACCATTCGAGGGCGTTCCGAAGGTCCAAAGCAATTTGGAAACAGCTCACTGGGAAGGAGTGATGGCCGGGTTTGCAGGAGATGCCCAGGCCATGAACCTTTGCCCAGAATGGGGCCACCTTTTCATCAGGAATAGGAGCCATGCTCGAGCCCGCCTCGCTTCTACCCCTGGCCGCCCTGCTCCTGCCTCCAGCGATGGTGCTGGGCTCCATGGCGCCGGCGGCCTTCAGCCAGCCCGCAGCTGAGGTGGTGCCCGCCCATGAACGGCTGAACTCAGGCCAAGGCGCCAACGTGACCCAGGGGGTTGTGGCGATCAAACGGCTCGGTGGGCAGCCCCTGGGCGAGGAGTTCGCAGCGTTGCAGGGCCGCGAACTGCGGCTGCGGGAGATCACCGTTGCGACCGGCGGCAGCATCGCCCTGCACCGCCACGACCGACGCCCTGGTGTGGCCTACATCCTGGAGGGCCAGATGACGGAGCGACGGGGGCCAGGCTTCACCCCTCGGGTGTATGGCCCCGGCCAGGTGGCCTTTGAAGGCCACGGCGTCACCCACTGGTGGCGCAATGAGGGCAGCACCCCATCCCGGGCCCTGGTGGTCGACATCGTCCCGATTGCCATGCCCTAGGGCGCTCCGCTCACGATGAACAGCTGTAGTGGGAGATGCCGCCCGCGTTGAAAAACTGCCTGGGCTTGAGGCAGTTGTACGTCGCCGCCAACTCCGCCGCTGGCTCCTCATATGGGTGGCGAAACACCGCCTGCAGCTCTTGGATCAAGGTGGTGTCTCCCTGCGCGGCCTGCTCATAGGCCGGCGCGATCAGCCATTCGCGCCAGGTGATGGCCGGGTTGACGCACTGCATCGCTGCGGCGGTATCGCGCGGGTCGCCGCTGGCCGTGAGGCAATCGCCCCAGCGATGCAGCCAGAGCTGCCATCGCGCTTCCAGCTCTGCAGAGATCGGCAAGTAGAAGCTCGGCTTCAAGCTGGAGAGTGGATCGGGCGAAGCAACGCGTTCAGCAGGAATCTCCGACAACCGCCGGAAGAAGATGGTGTAATCCGCCCGGGATTCGACCAACAGCTGCAAGAGCTCCTCCACCAGCGTGGCGTCGTAGGTGTTCAGGCCAAGCTTGCCGGCCCACATCGCTTCGATCGCCTGCTGCATCGCAGCGGCGAAGCCCTCTCGGATCTGATCGAGCCTGGCCAGAGCCTGCGGGTCGTCCTCGAGCAGCGGCCGGAGGGCGGCCCAGAACATCTGGTAGTTGGATTCGGCAGCCACCGGTTGGTTGAAGAAGCAGAAATGCTCGCCGCCACCGGTCCAGGGCTGAAAGCGGGGATCGAATAGGTCGCAAAAGCCGAAGGGGCCGTAGTCGAGGGTGAAGCCACCTGCGGCGCAGTTGTCGCTGTTGAAATTGCCCTGGCAGTAGCCCACCCGCAGCCAGTGGGCCACCAGTGCGGTGAGCCGTTCGCGAAACAACCGCGCCAGCTCCACCACCTGGTCGCCGAACGCCAGGCTCGGATCAATCTCCGGCCGGTAGTTGCGCTCGATCAGATGCGCCACGATCATCCGCAGCTCGCTGAGCGCCTCCGGATGGGCCTGGCGGCGGGCGCGACGGGCGAACAGCTCCAACTGGCCCACCCGCAAGAAGGAGGGTGCCACCCGTGTGGTGATCGCCACCGGATTGTCCACCAGGATGTCGGGCTCGAACGAGGTGGACTTCGGGGCGTACCAAGGCCTGCGAACGGTTTCGGATCGCGACGCGTACAGCGTCAGCGAGCGTGAGGTGGGAACCCCCAGGGCGTGCATGAACTCCTGCGCCAGAAACTCGCGCACGCTGGAGCGAAGCACGGCGCGGCCATCGGCACCGCGGCAATAGGGCGTCGGACCACCGCCTTTCAGTTGCATTTCCCAGCGTCTGCCGTTGAAGACACCTTCGAACACGGAAATGGCCCGGCCATCGCCATAGCCGTTGCCGGTGCCGAAGGGACACTGTTGGGTGTATTCGCTGCCGTAGATCGAGAGGGCATAGCCGGTGGCCCAGCCGAACGGTCGCATCGGCTCCTGCGCCACGCTGATGTCTCCGGAGAACAGGCCGCGAAACTCAGCGTCATGGGCCAGCTCCTCGCTCAAGCCCAGCTCCTGGAAGAGGGTGCTGCTGTGCGCCACATACTGCGGCGCTGCAATCGGGGTTGGCGTCACCGGCACGTAGTGGCCGGAGAACACCTGGCGGGGCCGGTGGTCCTGGCCATCGCTGGTGGCCTGGGGATCCGCCTTCAGCGCATCCATCAGGGAATAGTCGGCCCGTCGAGCAAACTCCGCGAACGTGGTTGAGGGCACGGTTGGGGGCACGGTTGGGGGCATCATCCTGGCGAAGCCGCCACCGAATCAGCGGGCGGATCGCCTGAGGCTCCCCGGCCGGGATGTTTAAGCTGTGAAGCTCCTCGATTCAGGCCGGATGGGCACCGTCCTCGTCACCGGCGCCAACCGGGGCATCGGTCTGGAGTTTTGCCGCCAGCTGCGGGGGCGCGGGGATCAGGTGATCGGCGTCTGCCGCCAGCCCTCAACCGAGCTTGAAGCCCTCGACGTGCGCATCGAGCCGGGGATCGACCTCACCAGCGAGGCGGCCATCGGCGAACTGGTGGAGCGGCTGGCGGGTCTGCCCCTCGATGGGCTGATCCTCAATGCGGGCCTGCTGGAGAGCATGAGCCTCAACAGCCTCGATCCACAAAGCATCCGCCGCCAGTTCGAGGTGAATGCCCTTGCCCCCCTGCTCCTCACCCGGGCCCTGCTGCCCCTGTTGCAACCTGGCTCCAAGCTGGCCCTCATCACCAGCCGCATGGGCTCGATCGACGACAACAGCTCCGGCGGCTCCTACGGCTACCGGATGTCGAAAGTGGCGCTCAACATGGCGGGCAAATCGTTGGCGGTCGACCTGAAGCCCCAAGGCATCGCCGTGGCCATCCTGCACCCCGGCCAGGTGCGCACCCGCATGGTGGCCTTCAACCCCCTGGGGATTCCTCCCCACCAGGCGGTGGAGGGGCTGTTGGCGCGGATCGACGCGCTCAGCCTCGCCACCTCAGGCAGTTTCTGGCACGCCAATGGGGAGATGCTGCCCTGGTAGGCCTCCCCATCTGGCGGATTCGGGTGGGATCGCGTGCAATTGACGATCAGGTGATCACCGTGGGCCGCGCCATCCCCGTGCGGGTCTTGATCTCCGCCAGCTCATCGATGGCAGTGATCAGATCGGCCAGGGCCAGCTGGGGATCCTGGGCGAGGGCGCCGCTGGGGGGCACGTAGCTCTCCAGATAGACCCGCAACGTGGCGCCCTGGGTGCCTGTGCCGGAGAGCCGCAGCACCACCCGGCTGCCGTCGTCGAGGAGAAGCCGCAGCCCTTGCCCCTGACTCACCGACCCATCCACGGGGTCGGTGTAGGCGAAGTCGTCGGCCACGGAGATCGAGCGGCCGGCAAAACGCTCACCCACCAGGGCTGGCTGCATCTCCTTCACGCGCCCGTAGAGCCCAGCAGCGGCATCGCTGGCAATGGCCTCGTAGTCGTGGCGAGAGTAATAGTGGCGGCCGAAACGGCCCCAGTGGTCGGTCATCACCTCCGCCACCGAGCAGCCGCGCACGGCCAGGATCTGCAGCCAGAAGAGCACGGCCCAGAGGCCATCTTTCTCCCGAATGTGATTGCTGCCGGTGCCGAAGCTCTCCTCTCCGCAGAGGGTGATGCGCCCCGCATCGAGCAGGTTGCCGAAAAACTTCCAGCCCGTGGGCGTCTCAAAGCAGGGCAGGCCCAGGGCCTTGGCTACGACATCGGCAGCGGCGCTGGTGGGCATGGAGCGAGCCACGCCGGCCAGGCCTTCGGCGTAGCCAGGCGCCAGGGTGGCGTTGGCGGTGAGCACGGCCAGGCTGTCGCTAGGGTTCACGAAACAACGGCGACCCAGGATCATGTTGCGGTCTCCGTCGCCGTCGCAGGCGGCGCCAAAGTCGAAGGCGTCGCCATCCAGCAGCAGGGCTGCCAGATCGTGGGCATAGGTGAGGTTGGGATCGGGGTGGCCGCCGCCGAAATCCTCCAGGGGCACCCCATGGCGCACGGTGCCCGCCGGTGCCCCCAATTGGTGCTCGAAGATCCGGCTGGCGTAGGGGCCCGTGACGGCATGCATCGCGTCGAAGGCGAGGCGGAAGTTGCCTTTGAGGAGGGCGGCGAGGCGATCGAAATCAAAGAGCTGTTGCATCAGCGCCCCGTAGTCGTCCACCCCGTCGATCACCTCCACCGCCATGGTCCCCAGCTGGAAGCTGCCCGGCTGATCCAACGGCAGCGGATCAGCCTCCATAATTCGATAGGCGTCAAGGCTGAGAGTGGCCTGGTAGATGGCGTCGGTGATCGATTCCGGGGCGGGGCCGCCGTTGGCGCCGTTGATCTTCACACCGAAATCCCCATCAGGACCGCCGGGGTTGTGGCTGGCGGACAGGATGATGCCCCCCACGGCCTGATGGCGACGGATCAGGTGGGAGGCGGCCGGCGTGGAGAGAATGCCGCCGGTGGTGGTGATCAGGCGCGCCACGCCATGGGCTGCCGCCATGCGGGCAATGGTTTGAATGGCGGCCACGTTGCCGAAGCGGCCGTCGCCCCCGAGCACCAGGGTGCCCCCTTCCACGCCTGGCACCACCCGCAGAGACGCCTCGACAAAGCTCTCCAGGTAGTGGGGCGTTTGGAACTGGCGGCTGCTCTTGCGCAGGCCGGAGGTGCCGGGTTTCTGATCGGTGAAGGGCTGGGCCAAAGCCACCCTGGTGAAGGTGGCGGCGGGGCTGTCGCTGGGGCGGGTGGTCATCGCAGGGGCCGGGGCGCAGCGGGCAGGAGCAAATTAGCCCTGGGCCTCTCCTCCACCTGGTGACGGCCATGGCTCGGGAGGGTGTTGCCCGTGGCGGGGGCCATGGCCCGCGCGGCGGTATTCCGCTTCACCTGCTTAATCCAGGCTGTGAGCACAACGCTGCAAAGGGATATGAATCCTTTGTTGGGCCAGCCGCGATCCAGAAAATCACACCTTCAGTTTTCGCCTGAGCACGTTCGATTCACGCCTCCGAATCTGGCCCCCTGCTTTAGCTCACCCTGCCCGCTTCCGATAACTTAACCAGGCTGCATCCATACCTTCCTGGATGTCAGCACACTCTTTCCTCCCCACGCTCCATGACCCCTCATCGCTGTTTCCCCCTCGCCCGATGGGTCCGTCAAAGCGGGTTGTCCGGCCTGGGGGCGCTGGCCAGCGGGCTGGTGGGACTGGGCTCCGTCGCGGCGGTGGCAGCGCCCCAACCGGCCTGCGCCGCTGATCCCTATCCGGACGCCGTGGCCTTCTCCCGCACCGCCGCCAAAGCCGTGCTCAACCAGGAAGGCCGGGAAACCTGTCTGCGGGGCAAGCTCACCAAAGCCCTGCTCCAGCTCTCCGACAGCTGCGATGCCGCGGGTCAACGCAATGCCCTCTGCGCCCTCGCCAGCAAGGCGGTGGTGGAAACACCGATGAGCCTCACCTTCATGGAAGACACGTCCCGCAAGCTGTTGGAACTGAGCGGAGCGGGGGCTGGTGCTGCCGCTTCAAGCGGAGAGAAACTCCAGCCCTGACGCCACGGCCACGTCCTCAAGCCCCCTAAGGCTGCCCTCCCCCAAACTGCAACAGCCCGCCACCCGCGGGGGCTTGAGGCTTGTCCACAGGCTTGGCTTTGGTCAACTGGCGGCAGGCCACCGTCACCTCCATGGCGGACTGATCGATGGGCTCACGGCGGGCCAAGCTGTTGGTGGGCGCTGCGACCGCCAGGTTGCGAATGCTCCAGAGCACATCTTTGCAGCGGGCTGGCAGCAGCGGATGGTCGAGCAGAGGATCCGCCAGACGGCGAGCCTCGTCGCAACGCTCCGCCGCATTCTCCCGGCTGCAGGCCAAGGTGGTGAGCTGAAGCCTGCGGAAAACCTCAGACGGGGGGTACACGTCCGGCCGATAGGCGGGTGGAGGGGCCGCCTGGAGCCCGCCCTCGCTCAGCAGGGGCACCAGGGCGGCGCTGCACCCGAGAGCCAACTTCCCCAAACGCCCTAGCGGCCCTGCAGGTGCCATCCGCGGGAGTGTCATCAGCCCGTTTGCCTTCGTTCCATTCACTCTGGGAGCGCCAGAGCCCTGGGCAGTCCCCGCCGCAGACGGTGTTGCTGCTGGATCCAACGCTGGCGGGCCAACACTCCACTCCAGGGGGCGGTTTGAGCCAGGATCCAGCGCAACCCGCCGAACTGACGCAGGCTGGCAGCGAGGGCCGCTTCCCGGGCCTGCAGCCCCTGCATCAGCCGGATCTCCGGCAGCCGCTGCTCGGCGATCAACGGCAGAAGGGCATCGATTCGCTCCAAAGCGCCATCCCTCCCCGCCAGCCCCGTGGCGACGGAGCCTTGGGGCAGCGGCCCCAGCAATCGGGCGGCCACGAGAGCATCCCGCAGGGCCATGTTGATCCCCTGGGCCCGCACCGGGCTCATCGGATGGGCGGCATCGCCCAACACCAGCAACCCGGGGGCATGCCAGCGGGGCGCCCAGCCCACCTGAACCGGAAATCGCTGGGGCCCGCTGATCGCCGCAACCGGCACCTGCTCCAGCAAGGAGGCCCCAGCGGGGGGGAGGGACGCAGCCCATTGCTGCCGCCAACCAGCCCCATCCTCAGGTCGGCGAACGCCGGCTTCCGCCAGCCAACCCAGGCGCAGCGCCTCGCCGTCGGCCTCGGCAAACAGCGCAAAACTGACGCCCTCAGCCACCACCGTGAGGAAGCGGCCCCCAAGCCACCCCTGCAGCGGTGCCACCCCGGGGCCCGCCAGGCGAAACCAGAGCACCTCTTCCCCCCCCTCCTGCTGCTGGAGCTCCAGACCACCCTTCAGCCGGATCAAGGACTGGCGCCCATCACAACCCACCACCAGATCGGCGCCAAGCTCCCTGCCATCGACCAACACCACGCCCCCCACCCGGCCCGTGGGGGAGCGCAGCAGGGCTCGCACCGGGCAACCCTCCAGCAGGCGAGCAGCGTTGCGGCGGGCCAGCTCGGCGTGAAGCTGGCCCAGAAGCGACTCCTGATTCACCAGCCAGCAGCCCCGATCCCCAGCCAAGGGCTCCGCGGCGACAAACAGCGGCCGGCGCTCCACCACCATCGCCCAGCCCCGCAGCGGACGATGGCGCACCGCCGCTGGCAGGGGCCAGAGCCCCATGGCCTCCAAAGCCTCCAGACCGCTGGGCATCAAGCCCTCGCCGCGGTAGGGGCGAGGGGCCTGAGGCGGGGCAGCATCCACCAGGGTGACAGCCCAGCCAGTACGCACCAGGAGCAGGGCCAGGGCTGCGCCACAAGGGCCTGCTCCCACCACCAGCGCCCGACAGCCTGCCCCGCTGGGCCGGGGCCGTCTGGGGTTTCTCAGGGGTCAACCCCTTCCACGGCTTCCCCCTGGGGATAGGCGGGCTGCGGGGCCATCAGCTCCTGTTTCTTGCTGATCAGGTACTCCACCAGCTCCTTCTGCAACACCAACAGCTCACCCGTGCAACCGCGGAATGCCGCACGGTGACGAATCTCGTCGTGTCGGGTGTTCAAGTCCCGCAGCATCAGGTTGATCGCATCCAGCTCGGGGGACTGGCTTCGAGGGGAGGAAGCCGGATCCATGAGGGTGCTGCAGCGGTTGGCCCCATGCTAGACGCGCTGCGGAGAAGGGCTAACGGCAAGTGGGCTCCCGACGCAGCGGAATCCGGCCGTTGTTGACCCTGGCCGCAGCGCTGCCGGCTCCGAGCCAGGCCGCGCTCCATGCGCCCGCTCACTCCCAACTCGGCTCCGCGCCAAAGCCGGTCCATCTCCCGGGTGAAGTGAGCTGCCAACTCGGGAGAGTGGATCAGCAAAAGGGTCTCATCATTTTGATGGGCGGCCGAGGGGCTCCAGTTGAAGGAGCCGCTGATCACCCGCTCCCGATCAAGCACGGCGAACTTGTGATGGAGCTTGTCACCCCCCACCAGGCGCGGTGTGCCCACTCCCTCCAGGGGCCTTTGCCACACCCGGTTGTCGGCCTCCAACAGGCACGCACCATCGGGCCGGCTGACGCCGAGCACATCCAACACCTCACTGAAAGGGCGGCTGGCAAATCCGGGGTCAGCCAGCAGGCGCACAGCCACTCCCCGCCCGGCCAAGCCCGCCAGGGCGTCGGCCAGACCCTGGGCCGAGAAGACAAACAGGCTCAGATCCAGCTGGCGCTCCACTGTCGCCAGTTGGGACGCCAGCCAGCGGAGCCCCTGATGGGGATCCTGGCGCCGGTGGGGGGCAAACAGCACCTCCACCTTGGTCTCCCCCACCTGCACCTGCTGGGCAGGCCCAGACTCCTTGGCGAGTCCGAACCGACTATCGGGGGCCCCACCGGGGCCATCGCCCCAGAGCCGGGCGAATTCCTTGGCAAACAGCTCGGCCAGAGGCGCGCTGTCAAAGCGCAGCAGATGGTTCACGTTGCCGCGGGTGCGGGGATCCTCCGGATCTCCATGCACACAGGAGGGACTGAAGTTCGCGGATCCCGTCACCACCAGCCGACGATCAACCACCAGAAATTTGTGGTGCATCAAGCCGCTGCCTGCGCTGCCATCGGCCGTGTCGTCGAGCATCGGCACTCCCGCCTGCTCAAGCAGCGCCACCGCATCGGGTTGGCCGAGGGCCATGAGCTGGGCCTGGCGCTGGCGTTGGTGGGGTGTCAGATCCACCGGGTGCTGGCGGCTCCAGGGGGTGCTGTAGGTGTCCTCAAGAACCACCTTGATGGCCACCCCTTCACGGTGGCGGGCAATCAAGGCTTGGGCCACGGCCGGCAGGGAGAGCTCCTGCACAGCCACCAGAATCTCCTGGCGAGCTTCGCCGATGGCATCCACCACCATGGCTTCCAGATTGTCGCCCTGGCGCTGGCGGCCACTGACGGGGCTGCGATAGCCCGCACCCTCGCGATGGTTGAAGGCCACCCGGATGCCAGCGGGCATGGGCAGAGCGCGCTCGGCTCGCCCCTCGAGAGTCGCCGGAGTGTGGCCACAGCCTGCGAGCAGGGTGAGGCTGAAAGGAACAAGCAGGGCCGCTGGGCGCAGCTGCCAAGACTCCATCAGCGATCGGGAACTCTGGAGAGAGGATTCCCTCAGCCCGTCAGGCCCTTGGCAGGACCGTAATCAGTGGTGCTCGGGGTGGGGAGGCATTTCGGAGGTGCGCAACATCGCCACGAACCACAACGAGCCAAGGGCAACGACAGCCAACACCCCTGCTGCGATGCTCACGCGCACCATCAGCAAAGGCACAAGCAGGGGCACCAAGAGGGAACCCGCCAGGGGGGTGGCCGCCACAACGGCCTTCAACAACGAGGAGGGGGGGGCAGAGGCGCTGGTCATGGCTTCAGAACCATTCGGAAACGGCTTGGTGGGCTGGATTGCTGTGATCTTCCGGGGTGGAGCGGCGGAATTCCAGGGTGATGCTCCGCTTTTGCTCCCCATCGGCTGCCACTGCCTCGATCGGATACACCTGCTGACCATCCCTGAAGGGCACCTGGATTCGGAACGTGCCATCCGCCGACAACGGCACC
>JBJTWN010000109.1:0-2594 GCA_046081785.1 Cyanobium sp. | reverse complement strand
CGCAGCGTGAGGGGGTGTTTCCTCATGGCTGGCCCCTGCCTGCAGAGGGATCCCCAGGCACGGCACCCGAATCCCCCGAGAGCTGCCAGGCGGCCCAGTAATGGGGATGGCTATACCTAGCGTGATCGCGCAATTTTCTCTGCACCAGCCGCAGGGCCTCGGCTCGGCCCATGCCTTGCTTGAGCAAGGTGTAGTAGTCCACCATGAAAGCCTTCGTGGCGGCATCATCCACCTCCCAGAGCGATAGCAGGGTGGCCCGCGCACCAGCCACCCGCAGCGAGCGCTGGAGGCCATACACCCCCTCCCCGGTGGCCTGGCTGCCGAGGCCCGTGGAGCAGGCGGAGAGGGTCACCAGTTGGGTGCCGGAGAGATTGAGAGCAGTGGCCTCCAGGGCCGTCAGGCGTCCGTCGTCCTCGGCGGAGGCCTCCGGGTGGTTGGCGCCCGCCAGCACGATGCCGCTGCGCAATTGGGGATCCTCCCGCTCCAGCAGGGGCATCTCCAGCGTGGTGAATCCCTGGAAGGGCCCCTTGGGATCGAGATCCTCCTTGCGATCGGGCAAGAAGAAGCCATGGGTGGCGATGTGCACGATGCGGGGCCCCTGCGCCTGCTGCAGCCGCGTAGTGGTGGCTTGCACCCCGCTGATCAAGCTGGTGCCCAGCAGCCCGGCCACCTTCTCCCCCTCGGGCTTGAAGTTGGTCAACGGCGCCCAACGCTTGGCCTGATCGTCGCCGGAGCGCGTTTGGGGGCGGGTGCTCGGCGGTGTGGCGCCCGGGGCCGACTGCCCCAGGCGAGCGTCATAGGCGGGATCGGCCATCACCAAGGCTGGGGACGCCGATGGCGGTGCCGGGGCGTCATCCAGCAGATCTCGCCCGGTGGTGATCACCTGCAGTTGTCTCGTCTCGCCGAGCGTGGGGCCGTTCAGGGCGCCATCGCTGGCCGGCAGGGCCGCCAGTGGCACCCGATGGATTTCGCCATCGGGGGAGATGATCCAGCGCTTGGCGGCACCCCCATAGGGAAGCAGCGGATCCAACAGGCGGCGGCGCACCTCCGCCAGGGCCTGCTGGGCCTGTTCGGCAGAGACATCAGAACGCTCGGGGACTTCAGCGACCTTGGCCAGGGCCTTCTGGATCAACGGCTCCAACTCGGAGGCCTCTCCGAGCGGCACGGCGTGGATCGCGCCCTTGGGCGTGAGCACCAGGGCCAGGTAGCGGGGCGGATCAAAGGCCTTTGCACTGGGATCAAAGGCATTTGCACTGGCGTTGAGGGATTGATAGCGCTGGAACTCCACGAGCACGCCATCCGCTGGCAACCGCTGGGCCACCTGCTCTGGCTGCACCAGCCGGGGTTGCAACGCAGGCTGTTGTCGAAACAGTTCACCCTGCAGCCGGTCGCTTTCCTGCAGAGCCTGCTGATAGCGATCCACTGGCAGGGAGGGGTTGGCCAGTTCGGCCTTGAGAACCATGAGGCGATCCACCAGCTGGCTGGGCGCCCCGGTGGCGCGGGCCAGCAGGGCCTGGCGCCGTGCAATGTCCTGCTGCAGCCCTTGACGGTTCAGCCGCGTGAACAGGGCCAGCGACGCCCCCGCCTCGCCCTGTTGCGCCAATGAAAAGGGGATCTGCCAACGGGCGCCGAACGCTCCCACCAACGCTTGGCGGCGCCCTTCTGGCAAGAGCGGCAATTGGCTCTGCAGATAGAAGGCGTCGCTGGTGACTGCTTCTCTCAGCGGCTGGAGTGCGGGGCCGGGATTGGCCAGCTGCAGATGGCCAACTGCCAGGTTGGTAGTGCTGCGAGCCAGATCGGGAAGGAAGGCCGGATTGGTCTTCGCCAGCTCGCGGAAGATCTTCACCGCTTCTTCTGTGGCGGCCAGGGCCTCCTGGCGGCGGCCCAGTTCGCTGTTGATCACGCCCAGGCTGGTAAGGGCCGTGGCCAGTTCGCCCTGGAAGGCCGGGTTGATCTTGGCCAGATCGCGAAAGATTCTCACCGCCTCTTCTGTGGGGACCAGCGCCTCCTGGCGGCGGTTCAGTTTGCTGAAGCGGTTGCCCAAGTTGTTCAGGGCCTTGGCCAGATCATTCAGGAAGGCCGGGTTGGTCTTCGCCAGCTCGCGGTAGATCCTCAGCGCTTCTTCTGTGGGGGCCAGGGCCTCCTGGCGGCGGCCCAGCTCGCTCAAGCGGATGCCCAGGTTGTTCAGGGAACTGGCCAGATCGGGCAGGAAGGCCGGGTTGGTCTTCGCCAGCTCGCGATAGATCCTCAGCGCCTCTTCTGAGGGGGCCAGGGCCTCCTGGCGGCGGCCCAGTTCGCTCAAGCGGATGCCCAGGTTGTTCAGGGAACTGGCCAGATCGGGAAGGAAGGCCGGGTTGGTCTTCGCCAGCTCGCGGCGGATTTGGAGGGCTTCTTCTGTGGGGGCCAGGGCCTCCTGGCGGCGGCCCAGCTCGCTCAAGCTGACGCCCAGGTTGTTCAGGGCCGTGGCCACATTGGGCAAATAGGCCGGGTTGGTCTTCACCAGCTCGCGATAGATCCTCACCGCTTCTTCTGTGGGGGCCAGGGCCTCCTGGCGGCGGCCCACTTCGCTCAAGAACTTGCCCAGGTTGTTCAGG
>JBJTWN010000108.1:0-12954 GCA_046081785.1 Cyanobium sp. | reverse complement strand
GGAATGATCATTCCATTGCTTGTTTCTTCTGTGCGCGCGCCACCAACGGAAGGCTTTCCCCCTGGACTTGGGGTGATCACTCCAAAAGGTTGCTGTGCAATCTCCTGTCCACATGGCAACAGGTGGTTGCAGAATGCTTGATGTCTTGCATCGGCATTCTGGGCGAAGAATACAAGAGAAGACATTGAGCCAATGAGTGCATTAGTGAAGATGCCCTGGTATACAGAATGATTCTTCTTTAATTGTTTCAGGTCGCCCTTCAAACTACTGGTCTGAGTCCTTATGGTCTGAGTCATTGGAGTGGCTTTGGGGGCGCATCAAATGAATGTATGGCATTGGTCCCAGGCCAAGAAGACTGACCATGATTGAACTTGATGCAAATCCGCATCACCTTTCCACGCCGCCCTGGCCGTTGCCCTTGGCTGCAGCAGCCGTGAGCTTCAGCCTCTCCCCTCCCCTCCGCTCTGATGGCCTCCCGGGCGTCGACGTCGGCTTGTCACCGCGCCGCCCCCTCCAGCAATGCCAAGGTGCCCCGCGCCCGCGCCGAGAGCGGCCGCTCCTCGCCATGGGCACCCGCCAGCTCATGGGGGCACGGCAACCCCGCTCCGCCCAAAGGCGCCAGAGCTGTCGATGCCCCCGGACCCCGCCGGAAGATCGTGCGGCCCTCCTTGATCGTCTCCAGCACGGCGATGTCCTTGATGGTGGTGGGATCCACCTTGAGGGGATTGCGCGCCAGGATCACCAGATCCGCCAGCTTGCCGGCTTCCAAGGTGCCCTTGCTCTTCTCCTCCTTGATCTGCCAGGCGGCGTTGGCCGTCACCGCCTTGAGGCCCAGGTAGGGGCTCACCCGCTGCTCCGGCCCGATCACCATCCCCGAGGGCGTGCGGCGGTTCACGCCCGCATCCACCAGGGGCAGCATCCAGGGCTTTGGGCTCACCGGTGCATCGTGGCTGAAGGTGAAGGGGATGCCCGCCCGCTCCATGCTCATCGCCGCCATGGCGTTGGCGGCCCGCTCAGCGCCCCAGAGCTTCACCACCGTTTCACCCCCCGGGATCAGGCCGCTGGTGAGGAAGCTGGGCACGCCGCCCACCGCCTTGAGCCGCTGGATCTGATCGGGCCGCAAATAACTGGCGTGGATGAACACGGGCCGGTGATCCGCCATGCCGTGCTTGCGGATCGCCTTCTCAATGGCTCGCAGCGCCTGCTCGGCGGCCGCGTCACCATTCATGTGCATGTTGATCTGCACGTTGCTCGTCCACCAGCGATCAAACGCCTCCTCCAACACCGCGTCGGGGATCTGCTGGTAGGCCCGGTAGCCCGGCTCGGTGCCAGGCGGATTCACTGCGTAGGGCTGGCTCATCCAGGCGGTGGGGATGGAGCCATCCAGCCAAAACTTGATGCCGCCCAGACGCACGCGATTCACATAGCGCTTGTCGAGATCGGGGCGCAGTTGCAGCAGCAACCCCTGGGTGTTCGCGGGCCGGGCGGCCGCGGCGCTCACCAGTTGTTCCTGCCGTTGAAACTGGGCATCGGCTGCGGGATTCACCCGCCGGTAGTCGTTCACCACCTTGGCTGCAGCCGTCGCCATGGCGTCGACGTGGGAATTCTTGGCGAAGAGGTAGAGATCCAGGCTCAACAACTGCTTGTCGATGGCATTGCGCACCAAGGCGATGTCATCACTTCCCAACCCCACGCCGCATTCCTGGGCCGTGGTTTGGCCGTAGCTGGCCCAGAGGGCGCTGGCCTTGGTGGCCACCGCGTCGGCGCTGGCGCCGCTGAAGGGCGGCCGCTTCTCCCGCACCAGATTCAGCGCCGTTTCCTCCGCCTTGCCCGCCAGGCTGCGGCCATCCGCGCCCCGCGCAAACTTGCCCCCCGCTGGATCCGCCGTGGCGGCGCCCACTCCGGCAGCACGGAAGGCGGCGGAATTCATGGCGCCGGCATGGCCGGAGCTATCCACCACCATCACCGGCCGATCTTTCGACACCCCATCGAGATCGGCGACGCTGGGGTAGCGCTGCAGGGCATTGCCATTGAAGCCAAAGCCCACGATCCACTCCCCTGGGCCCACCTTCGCCGCCTGGGCTTGCATGCGCTTGACGATCTCCTCGATCGACGTGGCGCCAAAGAGATCGGCATCAATCAGATTTTTGCCGAAATAGATGAAGTGGCCGTGGCTGTCGATGAAGCCCGGCAGCAGGGTGCCCCCCGCCAGATCCACCCTCCTCGCCCCCGCGCCGGCGGCTTGGATCGCCCCAGCCAGAGGCCCCACATAGGCGATGCGACCCCCGCGCTCCACCAGCGCCTCCACGTAGGTGGGTTGCGGCCCGGCCATGGTGAGGATGTCACCGCCGCTGTAGAGGGTGGCGGCTGGTGGGGTTTGGGCGGCTGCGGCCCTGATCGACGCGGCGGTGAGGGGCGTGGCTGCCAAAAGCAGGCCAAGGGCCAGCTGGGCGCGGCTCCGCAAGCCAGCCTTCCGAGCGAAGCTGGGTGCGTAGGCCCAGAGCGAGGCAACAGGGGGCATGGGCGGCGAGGGGATGGAGATGAGTCGCGCTGAGCGGTGGGCATCGGGCTGCGCTCCAAGGGTGGGGGCGCCAGCGAGCCATGGCAGGGATGGGGCCCATAACTTCAACCTCTGCAATCTCGCTGCATGAGGGTCAGCAGCCGATCTCCTGTTGCACCAACGCTTGCGCCGAGGCCCAGGCAAACGACGTGGAGGCCGTGAGCGATGGTGGGGCTTGGGGCCACCGCCTGCCGCGGGACTGCCCTATTGCTGCACCGGCAAGGGGACGGGCCCGATGGAACAGGTGCCCGTGCGCAGTGAGCAGCGTCCTGAGCCATCGGGATCCTCGCTGGCCCGCTGGGCTTCGTAGCGATCCAGCCCTTCTTTCACCCACTGCTCACACACCGCCGCCACTGTCATCCCTCTGGCGGTGGCCACCTGATCGACCCGCTGCCAAAGATCTGCCCCCAGCCAGGCCGGTTCGCACTCGCCAGAATGGCGTGGCTGGGAGGTGGAAGCGGTCTCTGCGGTGCTGAGGGCGGTGCCGTTCGGATGGCTGGAGGGGGCGACGGTCATTGGCGGCGGTGCGGCGTTGACGGCCGAGGTGGGATCCGGCCCCATCATTCTTGCGCTTCGCCTGGCCAATGACACCCGGCGGGCATGGACGGCTCAGTCGCTGCCCTTGTGCTGACGCAAAAACACAGATGGTTTGATGTGAAAACGATTTTGAAACTCAATGCTGAACAGGCTGACGGAGCGATAGCCACAAGCATGGGCAATGCTGGACACTGTCTGGCCTGGAATGCCAGCTTTCAAGGCTTGATAGGCCTGATCCAAGCGTTGAGAGCGGATCCATTGGGTGATCGTGCATCCGAACCTACGGCGACAGGCATATTGTAAAGATCGCTTTGAATAATGGCTATATCTTTCCAGAATTGATAGATTCAGGGGCTCGGATAGACGGGTCAACATGTAATCTGTCAATTCTTCAAGCACTTCCTCAACCCCTCCTTCTTTTGGTTCCTTTCTCGCCGTCACTAGAGGGGTGTTCAGGTTGGCACTGGCTAGGAGACCCGTCAGCAGGGTGAGCTGGTTGGTGATTACCAGGTGAGTGAGAGAAATTGGCTGCCTCATCTCAAGTTCACTTGTTGCCTGCAACAGATGTTGGAGGGTGGTGAGCAAGCAGGCTTCCAGATCGCCATCGCTGCTTTTGCGGCAGGCGGGTTTTGAGAAATCCCACTCTCCTGCAGCCGGCCAGTCCAGATATTGAGAACTTGTCATTTTCAGCTGTCTTGTTAACTCTTTCTGGTCAAACATCAAACAAACAATGCTGTAGGAAGAGCTCTCCCATAATGTTGGAATTTCTGGCACGAACAGGCAATCCCCGGCCGAACAGCAGAAGCTGATGTTGGTGTAATGATTATTAATCTCGCCAGCACTTACGAAGATCAAAGCAGCCCAACGTCTCTTGCTCAAACGCATTGTGGTGGAAGCGCCTTCCACGGCCACCAGATGCAGGGATGGCCATGCAAGCTCAAATGCTCGCTCAATGGACGAGAATGAAGTGGAATCATCGGATGACGAGCGGAGGGGGAGGGGGGCTTCAAGAGCAAGATCGCTGAACGTCTGCCTGTCTGGAGGCCGCATGTGCCGCCAAAACGGATTAACCAAACTTGAGAAATCTTCTGAGGAACTATTGGGAGGATCCATCATGTCCTCTTATTTTGCCGACGGACAGGAATGCCTGTAGTGCGCAGGGCGGCTGAATTTGTCCTTGCTCCAATCTAGTCAGTTTTTCCGTGGGCCAGACAAGCATTCAAGCCTGCTCTCATCATCTGTCTACGATCTTGCGCTTTATTGATACATCTGCATGAATTGTTGCAAAGGATAGGATCTTGGCGTGCCCTACGGTTCCAGTGAAGTGCCTCATGACATCCAAGCTTGAGCATGTGTTGGCCATTGGAGCGTCTGCTGGTGGATTGAAGGCGTTGCATGATCTGTTGGGCCAATTCAGACCCGGGACGGACATGGCTGTGGTGGTAGCCCAGCACCTCGCTCCCGACCATTCGACCCAGCTCGTCTCACTCTTGGGGAAAGCCACCCAACTCAAGGTGCAGCCAGCCAGCGATGGCCATCTGCTTCAAGCTGGCGACATCCTGGTTGTCCCCCCCAATTGCGATGCCACCATTGAATCGGGTTGCCTCAAGCTCGCGGAACCCAGCCCCCGTTTTGGCCCCAGCCCCTCCATTGATCTCCTGTTCGAGTCCTTGGCGAGCGACTGCGGCGAACGGGCCGTTGCTGTGGTGCTCTCCGGCACGGGTTCCGATGGGGCCTTTGGCCTGCGAGCCGTTGGTGCCGGGGGCGGGCTCACCCTGGTGCAATCCCCTGAAAGTGCCCTGTTTGATGGGATGCCGCGCGCGGCCATCGCGTTGGGGAGCCCTGATCTGGTGGCTGATCCCCAAACGATTGGCGCTCGCCTCACGGAATGGTTTGCCAGCGGAGGGAGCTGGCATCAAGGCACCCCGGACGCCCAACCACTGCTGGCCAGCGCCGCCGCCCGCTTGAAGCAAGCCACTGGCATTGACTTTTCCCAATACAAGGAAACGACGTTGTTTCGGCAAATTCAACGTCGCATGGCGGTGAATAACGTGAAGAGCATGGAAGATTATTTAAAATTGCTTAACACTGATGTCAGTGAGGCGAGATGGCTTGCGCAGAATCTTCTCGTTACGGTGACATCATTCTTTCGCAATCCAGAGGGTTTCAAGGCCCTGGCTATCCACCTGAAAGATTTGATTGGACAGCTAGGGCCAGCCGAAACACTGAGGATTTGGGTGCCTGGTTGTGCCACTGGTGAAGAGGCCTACTCGATGGGCATGCTGGTGAGCGAGGCGCTGGGACATCCCCGGCAACTGGCGCAGGTAGTAAAGATCTTCGCCACTGATCTTGATGAGCAGAGTCTCACCATTGCCAGAAAAGCATGCTACCCAATCCTTGCGGCAAAATCTATTCCTGATGACCTCAGACAGCGGTTTATTCTTGAGAAGGAAGCTGAATTCGAAATTGCAAAGGATCTTCGAAGCTGCATTATCTTTGCCAGGCATAATGTGGGTGAAGATCCACCTTTCCCTGATATTCATTTGATTTCTTGTCGCAATCTCCTCATTTACTTCACGCCAGCTCTGCAAGAGAGAGTCATTGATCTGTTCAGTTTCTCATTGCATCCTGGCAGCCTTCTCTTTCTCGGTAGCTCTGAATCTCTGTCTCAACTTTCCGGGTTCCGGGTTCTTGACCCCGTGCATCGTCTGTATGAGCGGACCCAGCAGGTGCGTTCGCGAATTCGTCTGGCGTCGCTTCTTGGTCAACGGAAAACCAACCAGGAACGCCCTTCCTTGCTGCTGTCCACTGAGCGAGAGTCCGCGCCAACGAAGCTCATCCAATTGCTGGATGCCCTGATCCGTGTTTTTGTGAAGCCCTGTCTTGTTCTGGATGAAAACCACACCCTGGTTGAAGTGATTGGAGATGTGTCCTCCTTTTGCAAGCTGCCTGAGGGGCGTATTACTGGTGCGGCTGTCAACTTCTTGCGTGAGGAATTGCAATCTGAGGCTAGAGCTCTTTTTCTCTTGGCCAGGGCTGGTCGGGGTCCGGTGAGAAGCAAATGCTTGAGCTTGCCGAATTTCCCCTCTCCTCTCCGGATGGAGGCTTTCCCCATTCAGGTGGGAGATGACGGGCTTACCGTGCTCTCCTTCATCGAAGAACCTGAAAGAGAGTCTAAGGATGAGCCGTTGGAGAATTCAGAACAAACCACGATTCTTGCGCTTGAAATTGAACGCCTTGAGCATGAACTCCTCACCAGCCAGGATTCGTTGCGTCGATCTCTGATTCATCTTGAGCAGGCTAACGAAGAGCTCGAAGCATCTTCAGAAGAGCTTCAGGCTTCTTCTGAGGAATTGCAATCCTCAAATGAGGAATTGGAGGCTTCGAATGAAGAGCTTCAGGCCACCAATGATGAATTGGCTTTGCTGAATCAGCAACTGCGAGTTCGCGGTGATGAATTCGAGCATCTCAACACGGATCTTGAAAATATCCAGCGCTCGCTCAATCAAGGTATGGTGATTGTTGATCAGCAATTGCGAATAGCTCGCTTTTCGCCACTGGCGGTGCGGGTGTTTGGCTTGGTTGCAGGGGATATTGGTCAGTCCCTGATTGGCATTCCCACCACGGTGCCCATTCCGGGGCTGCGAGACTCACTTCTTGCCGTGCTGGCTGGGGGTGAGCGCTGTACTCTTCAAGCAACAAGTGACGATCTTTCATACCTGCTGCAGTTGATGCCCTATCTCAATGGCGAGGGCGAAACTCTTGGTGCCATCATTACTTTAACAGATGTTTCTGAATTGGAAGCGTTGCGTCGCGCTGCCGAAGCCTCCCTGCACGAATTCTCGTGTCTGGCTGAAGCACTGGATCAAGCTGTCTGGAAACGAGACCATACCTTGAAGAAAGTCCTTTTCATCAGCGATCGGATTGAGGCCTTAACTGGCTGGACGTCTGCTGAATTCTGTGCCAATCCCGAATGTCTCGATGGATCCGTTCTCACCGGTGAGCGGGAATCTGTGATGGCCTCCCGTCAAGCGGGAATCGCTCAATCAGGCTGGGTAATCACTTTTCGAATCCGGCGCCGAGATGGTGAGGTGCGATCCTTTCGTGAAGTGGCGGTTGTTGTCGGCGAGGCAAGCGATGATGGCTCTGTCTTTGGCACTTTGACAGATGTCACCGACCAGCAATTGATCCTCAGTCAAAAGCAATTTCTTGGGGGAGCCTTCCACGCGTTGATGCAGAGCGATACTCACCCCATCGCTCTCCTCGATGCATCGCTTCGCATTGTCGGCTTCAATGAACACTTTGCCAGGTGTTTCTCCCCCGCTTCCTCTGAATTTGAGGGAAAGACTGTTGATGATCTGAGTCGTCTGCTGATCCTGTTGGATCAGGCCTCTCCCTCGGCAGCCCTCCCATCTTCAGATGATCTCCGCGCTGTGGCGCAGCAGGTGATCGAGAGCGGGCAACCATTCCTGCAGCGGCCGGCCATGTTCCTACAGGCCGATCTTCGCCATTCCCCTCTCAGCATCGATGTGTTGCCGATCAAAGGCTTGGCAGACCAGTCAGGTTTGTTGCTCAAATTGCACATCCACCCACTGCCTTGAGGGTTTGGCATGGCATGCACCTGGCTAGAATTCAAACCATGCCCGTAAAACCCCTCTGCTTCATTGTCATGCCCTTTGGGCTGAAGCCGGATCCCGGCGGTCTGCCGGATATCGATTTTGATCGTCTATATGAAACGGCAATCAAGCTGGCCGTGGAAGATGCGGGCATGGTGCCCATCCGAGCGGATTGCGAAACGACTGGCGGGGTGATCCACAAGCCCATGTTTGAGCGTCTGTTGTTGTGCGACTACGTTTTGGCCGACCTGACCACGGCGAATGCCAATGTTTTCTATGAGCTTGGCGTGCGCCACACCGCCCGTCCCTCCACCACCCTGACGATCTTTGCCAAGCATCAAAAGATTCCTTTTGATGTCAATTTTCTCCGCTCCCTTCCCTACGACCTTGGCCAGGAGAATGCCTTTGGCGAAGCGGAAGCCAAAGCCTTGCGGGTGTCGGTGGGTCGGCGCCTTCAGGAACTGAGAGAGCTGGCAATCACACAGGCTCCTGTGGATAGCCCTCTGTTTCAGCTGTTAAGCGAATGGAAATCTCCTGATCTTGCCCATTTGAAAACAGATGTTTTTCGTGATCAGGTGCAACTTAATGAAGATCTCAAACAACGGTTGACGAAGATCCGAGCCAAGGCAAGCCGTCCAGACTTGCTCCCAGAAGCCCAGCGGGAGCTTCTGAAGCTGAGGGAGGAAATCGGTGAGCTCGACGCCATTGATGCTGGCACCACCATCGACCTCTTTCTTACCTTCCGTGCTCTGGAGGATTGGGATGGCATGATTGTTCTCTACGGGCAAATGCCCGAGGTCTTGAAGCATCAAATCCTCGTTCGTGAGCAGCTGGGTTTTGCTTACAACAGGCGTGCCACTCGCACCCGCAACCCCGCTGATCGG
This sequence comes from Cyanobium sp., assembly GCA_046081785.1. Classification (GTDB taxonomy): domain Bacteria; phylum Cyanobacteriota; class Cyanobacteriia; order PCC-6307; family Cyanobiaceae; genus Cyanobium. The sequence goes on along the minus strand of JBJTWN010000108.1, from coordinate 4,357 downwards.
ATCGAAGCGCTCCGCCTCCTCGAGGATGTGGAGGACCAGCAAGGCCCCAGCTCAGAAACCTGCGGCCTGATCGGCCGCATTTACAAAGATCAATGGAGTGAGGCCCTTGAAGCTGGCCGCAAGCTCGAAGCGAAGGGCTTCCTGCTCAAGAGCCTCGAGGCTTACATGCGCGGCTTTCGGGCGGATCAGCGCGATGCCTATCCCGGTATCAACGCCCTCACCCTGCTCGAGATCAAGGGGGATCCGGCCTCCTTGCAGGAGAAGAGCAAGCTTCTTCCGATTGTGCGTTTTGCCGTTGAAGGCCGCCTGGGCGATCAGCCCAACTACTGGGATCACGCCACCATGCTCGAACTGGATGTGTTGGCTGAGGATCAGGTGGCGGCCGAGGAGGATCTGGCCTATGCCATGGCCACGGTGCGCGAGCTCTGGGAGCCGAAAACCACAGCCCGCAACCTTCGGCTGATCGAGCAAGCCCGCAGCAGCCGCCAGGTCGACACCGCCTGGCTGAAGGAGATCATCACAGCCCTGGACACTTGGCACCACTGAGCCCACCCTTCAGCCTTTGCCGGTGGACCAGTGCAGCACCATCGGAACAGCCCCCTCGAGGCTGCACTTCACTGGACATCCCTCACCGGCCTGTTGCAGCAACGTTTGTGCCGCGCCATCGAGGTGTTCCGGCAGCTTGACCCACACCTCCAACTGCGCGATCTTGCGCACGCCGGAACTGGTCATCGTTTTTTCCACCCGGGCGGTGCTGCCCTCCAGGTTCCAGCCATGGCGCCTGGCCACGATCCCCATCACCGTGAGGATGCAGGTGGCCAGGGCCGTGGCCACAAGATCCGTGGGAGAAAAGCGCTCGCCTTGGCCCTGGTTGTCGCGCGGGGCATCAGTTTCCAGAACACTCTCCGAGGGCTCATGACTGGCGAGGCAGCGCAGCTCACCGTTGTAGGTGCACTGGATGGTGGTCATGGGCGAAGCGCCGCGGGGAAACCCCCTTACTCAAGCAGCCCCACGCTGGCGAGGCGTTCTCGCTGCTGCCGTGCGCTCACGAAGCCATGGGCTGCCATCGCCCCGCTCACCGCCACCGGAGGCACGCCGATGCCAGGAAACACGCCCGCGCCGCAGAGCACGAGCCCTTCAATGGGCGTCTGCCCCCCCGGAAAAGGACCCCGATCCGCGGGCCAGGCTGGTCCATAGCTGCCCTGATGCACCCGCAGGTAGTGACGGTGGGTGAGCGGGGTGCCGTAGCGCTCGATCACCAGACGGTCGCGCCAGTCGGGGATGAGCGGGTTGAGCAGTTGGGCAAACACCGCGCAGCGCTCCGCTTTGAGGGCCTTGTATGCGGGCGTGCCCCGCTCCAGGTGCTGCCACAGCTCCCAGGGTTCGTTGGCTGGCGTGTAGCCGTGCACCACCTGGTGGCCAGTCGGGGCCAGGCTTGGATCCAGCAACGAGGGCATGGAGAGCACCGCCATGTTGCGCTCGGCGCCAATGCCGCGTTGCCAGTCGCCAACCCAAACATGGTGGATGGGCAGATCGGACAGGTCGTCGCCCCGCAGGCCGAGGTGGCAGTGCAGGAAGCTGGCGCAGGCTGGGGTGGCCTGTTGACGCTCACGCCAGCGTGGCGGCACAGCGTCTTCTGCCAGCAAAGCAAGGGTGTCCCAGGGACTGGCATTGCTGATCACACCCCGACGGGCCTGAAGGTGCTCGCCAGTGGCGAGGCGCACCCCCCGGGCCCGTCGCTCGCTCACCAGGATCTCGGCCACGGGGGAGCCCGTGCGCAAGTGCCCCCCATGGCGCTCCAATCCCCTCACCAGAGCGTCCACCACCGCAGGGCTGCCGCCAATCGGGTAGTCGAGGTGGGCTTCAGGAGTGAACCACTCTCCGAACAGAGTGGCCATCGCCGCTGCGCTCGTGTGGGCCATCGGCAGGCCGGAGATCAGAAAGCAGAGCAGCTCCACCCAATGCAAAAGAAAGGGGTCCTGCAGGTGGTTGCGCACCAGCGGAGCGAAGGCACCTCCGAGCTGGGCCAGACGGCTCGCCTGGCCCAGAACCCCCAAGCCGCGAGTGCCAAGCACGGCGGCGGTGCCCAACCCGGGCCTCAGCGCCAGCAGGGGCAGGGCCCGGGCGGCCTGGCACAGAGGCTCCAGGCTGTCCATGAAAACCTGCCATTCCCTGGCCACCGCGACGCCGCGCAGGTCGCGCACCACGGCCAGAAAAGGCTCCAGCCCCACCCCCACCCGCAAGTGCCCCTCTGGCAGCAGCAGCCCCCACTCGTTGTAGGTAGCCACCGGAACCGCTTCGCCGATCAGACGCAACACCTGGGCCAGGGGGTTGGGGCTGGGCCAGGCAGACAGGCCGCTCCACAGGGAGGGACCGGATTCGAAGTGGAAGCCCCCCTGTCGAAAACCATGGGCAGCCCCCCCGGGATGGCTGTGGGCCTCCAGCACCATCACCTCCAGGCCATAGGAGGCCGCCACCGCTCCGGCGCACAATCCACCCAGGCCGCTGCCCACCACGATCAGGTCGACCTCGCTGGTGGTGGATGAATCAGTCTTTGCTGTGGACATGGGGTCTGTTGGGTGTCAGACCTGTTGCCGCAGCTGGCAGCCACCCATCCGGGGTGCTCCATCGGAGCGAGCGGCGCAGAGACGATCGAGGCCGGGACGCCCGGTGAGCGGCAAGCGAAAGCGCGCCCAGAGGCTGTAGGCCGCCTCAGCCAGGAAGCCCACCAGCGGCCAGCGGGTGGGGGCATAGAGCCATCCCAAGCCGATCAGCTCGTAGGCCCGGCGAAACACGGAAAGATCACGGAGCACGGTGCCATCGGCTTCGATTCCGTGGATGCGGCCCATCGCCTCGCGATAGGTGACGCCCTGATGGGCTCCGGGGTCGTAATCCGGGCTGTCAACGTCGATAAAGGCGAGACTTGGCTGATCAGCATGGCGCTGCAAATCGCGGCTCTCCAAAAAGGTCACCTCCCGCCTGCAGAGGGGGCATCCGCCGTCGTAGAGGATGGTGAGATCAGCCATGGCGCAAGGTTAGGCGTTGGCAGCCGCCGTTGTGCGGGAGGCACTGCCCAGGCCAGGATGGATTCTGGCCCGAGCCGATCTCATGTCCACAGAGTTTGCTTCTGCCTTTCGATCCACTGAAAAGGTGTTCCCATCCGGAAGCCATCCTGTTTGGACTGGAGGTGAGGGGCCCTCTGTGATCTTGATGCATGAACTGGATGGATTCAGCCCGGCTTTCATCGAGCTGGCCCTGCGCCTCAGCCAATCCTTCACGATCCATGCTCCGGTGTTTTTCGGCGAGGTCGGGCAGTTTGTCCATCCCGTCAGCGCACTGTTTTGCATGCGGCGGGAATTTGAACTCTTCCGTCTGGGGCACACCAGTGCGGTGGCCCACTGGGTGCGGGATCTTGTGGAGGATCTGCATCAGCACAGCCATGGCCAACCGCTTGCCATCATTGGCATGTGCATGACGGGTGGGATCGTGTTGGCCACCATCTCACTCGGATCGGTGGCTGCCGCTGTGGCCGCCCAGCCCAGCCTGCCTTTTGCCATCAGCCAACGCGGCAGGCAAGATCTCGGCTTGACGGCCAGCGATCTTCAGGCTGCCGCCAGCGCGACGACCCCTGTGCTCACCCTGCGCTATGGCCGCGATGTGATCTGCCCTGCCGAGCGGATCACCAGCCTGCTGGAGACCGTACCCACGGCGATTCGTCCGCCTGATTTTTTGGCCGACATCCGCAGCCATGCCACTCTCACCGACCGTTACCGCACCAACAAGTCGCTCGATGTGCAGCGGGTGTCCGATCAGGCGATTGATCATGTGGTCGGGTTTTTGCGGCAGCATCTCCCCCGCCAAGCCTGAGAAGGGGGTTGACCGATGCTTCAGCAAGACTTGCGCCACCTGGAGGTGCGCACCAGCGGTGAGGGCTTCACCAACATCACCGCTGCCATCAACAACGAGATCGCTGGCAGCGGCCTCTCCATCGGTTTGGCCACGCTGCATGTCCAACACACCAGCTGCTCCCTCACCATCAACGAAAATGCCGATCCCAGGGTGCTGCTTGATCTGGCGGCCTATTTGCAGGCCTTGGTGCCGCCGGAGGGGGTGCGGCCGATCAGCGGCCAGGGTCCCCTGCGGCCCTACGTGCACGATGACGAGGGCGCGGATGACATGCCGGCCCACATCCGCACCGCCCTCACCTGCACGAGCTTGAGCCTGAGCTTTCAGCGGGGCCGATTGCTGCTTGGCACTTGGCAGGCCATCTACTTGTGGGAGCACCGGGCCAGGCCCCAACGAAGGAAGGTTTGCCTCCATCTCCTCGGCGAATCACAGGCCAAGATTTGATTGATCA
>JBJTWN010000107.1:0-3383 GCA_046081785.1 Cyanobium sp. | reverse complement strand
CTCTGGAGCAGCAATTGCGCCCCCAGGTGGCCACCCTGGAGCAACAGGTGCAAAGCCGCACCAACGAGCTGCAGGAGGCCCGCGAGGAAGCGGAGCTCACCCTGCTGCAACTGCATCAGGTGCAGGAAGAGCTGGAGCACTATTTTCTCCAATCCCGTGCTGGCTCTCAGCTTGTGGAGGCACAAGCCGAACAACTGGGCCGAGCGAAACGCTTGCTGGCGAAGCTGCAGATGAGCGACTTCCAACAAGCAGCCAAGGCAACACCAGTGGCTGTAGAGGTACTCGCTGCAACAGATTGCCGCACTCAGACCACAAGTCTTCAGTTACAGGCGCTGCTTGACTCTTATGCCAGCAGCCTGAAGCGAGCCGAATCACTTCTTGCCAAAGCCATCGCCAACTAAGCCGCCACGAAGTCTGAGCAGCGGATCGAGCCCATGTCCGATCTAGGGCAGAGCTTGGATGCGGGCGGCTGCCACACGCCCCCTGCCGGAAGGCCAGGAGCTGCGCTGAATGCGCTATGGCCATGAGTGATGGCTTGCTCGATTGGCTCAGCGAAGAGTGCTGGGGTCGGGTGCTGGTGCAGAAGGCCTCATAGGCCTTGTGTGACCCCACCCAAAACCAGATCAATGTGCCAGGCCTGAACCCTCCGCTCCCGCATGGCTTCGCTTGAGCTCAGATGCCTCATAGCGATACAGCACATCGCCAGGAGAATCCGGCCCAAGCGAGGTCACTGCAGAGGCGCCTGCAGGTGGCCAGGCGCATCGGTGCCTACCTCCAGGACCTGGTGTGCACGTGCGGGGACCCACGGCAGCGGGGCAAGGGCCTGACTGCCAATCTGGCAGGCCTGTGGCGCTAACGGGTGGGCGACCACCGCGTGATTTGCCAGCTGGAAGACGACCGACTGTTGGTCCTGGTGGCCCCCTCACGGCCTGCAGCCCTCCCTGAGCTCGGCGCTCAGCCGGTGTGCTCAGCAAGCCAGGCGGCCAGATCGGCCGAGCCGGTGAAATCGAGCAGCGCCTCGGCCAAGGCCTCCAGCTGCTCCAGCGGCAGGGCCTTGATGCGGACGGTTGCCGCCTCGTCCAAGGGGCCGCAGCGGCGGTTGAGCAGGCGGATGGCCATGGCGGCGGCCTCTGCGACGCGACCACGGGCTTCACCGCGGGCTTCACCCTCCAGGCGGCCCTCCGCCAACAACTCCTGGCCAAAGCGGGTGTCGCGCAGATGGTCGGTGGGCAGGTTGATCAAGGCCATGATTTCCTCGCGAGTGAGATGGGGAAACCGCTGTCCCAGGATAGAGAGAACGGTGTCAAGCAGATCGGGCCGGGGCTCCAGGATCTGTTTGGTGGCGCCAGGGATGTCGGGCTTGGGCAGCACTGGCAGGGTGAGCAGCGTGAGGATGGGTTTGTGCTTGGTCTGCTGGCCCAGCTCTTCCAGGCTCAGCCAGTGCACGCCATCGAGAAAGGACTGCAGCTGTTGCGGAAGCTGGGCTGGGCCGAGGTTGAGACGCCGGTGCGGCATCACCACAACCACGGCGAGATGCTGCACCTGGGGGTGGAGCTGCACGAAGCGCGCTGTTTGCGCCCACAGGCGGTGCTTGAACCCGGACTTGGCGTGCATCTGCACCTCGAGCAGCACCACGGGCTGATCTGGCATGCCGGCCTCCCCGCTTCTTGGCCAGAACACGCCATCGAGGCGATGGTTCACCGCTTTAAGCTCCGGCGCCTCAAACCGATACAGCGCATCACCGGATGCACCCGGCCCGAGCGAGGGCGCTGCAAGGCACCTGCGGCACCTACGAACGACAACAGCAGCGCGATCAGATCCGGCGCGCTCTGAAAGAGGCCATAGAACCAGTGGTCCGTTTTCAAGGCCCGCCTCCTGACATCGCCAGCACCGCCACCGCCCGACAAGCCGATAGTACGCGAGTACTGAAGCTGCTGGCCTCCGCGTTTCCGCGGCGCTCAGGCGACTCCAGTGCGAGTGGTCTGTAGCGAGCCCGTATCCAGGCGGGCGTCAGCCTCCCCTCAAGCAGGCGTGTCCGCCCTCCACTTCAAACGCTCACCCAACTCTCGCCGCTGCGCCCACAGCTGCACCAGCCGCTCCCGGTAACGCGTCCCAGCCGCCGCCAACGAAAACCGCTGCCGATAGATCGCCAGAACCCCTGGATCCCTGCTGGGATCAGCCGCCGCCGACTCAGGATCCGCCGCCATCGCCAGCCGCCGCGCCGCCACCTGCTGCATCCAGCTCAGCGGCATGCTCCAGATCAGGCTCGCCCCACACGTGGCCATCGGCGCAGAAATCGGTGTTGCCGCCGTAGGCCATGGCGATCACATCCACGCCCAGCTGCAGGGCTTCCGCCATGCCAGGGCCCAAGCCCTCTGATCGGTGCAGGGGCAGGGAGAGATTTCCTCTCGTGGACTCAAGGATTTGGAGCCTGACGAGGTGACCAGGGCCTCGAATGCGGACGGTGGTGGCTTCCCTTGGGTCACGTCACGTGAGAAAACCAGCTCGGCCTGCCTCGATCGGCTGCACCGGTTACGAGGGGCCTCCTCTCACGCAGGCGCAGATGGATCCTGTTCGCTTCGCTGAGCCATGAGTCTGCCGGTGGCGCTCGTCACCAATGTTCTGGTGCGCTTACTGGTGAATGACGATCGGGCAGATCAGGCCGGGTTGACTCCAAGGACTTCGGCCAGCTCTGCCAGGCGACGGTCCTGAGTCCATAGAAGGCAAGTCGATAGCCTGGCTGAAGCGAGCAGCTGGGCGTCGACAAAGCCGATGCCGCACCCCATCAGATGGTGCTGCTCGATCAGCATCAGCACTTCAGCCGGGGTGGCCACGCAGGCCGACGGCAGGCTCTGGAGGAGCTGGAGCACTCGGCTGCGATCGCGCAGGTTGCCGCAGGCGAGTTCACCGACCACCCAGGGATGGATGAACACTTCACCAGCCTGCAGGGCTGCCGTGAGGTGCGGTACGCCGGAGCGCAGGTGATCCACCCAGATGGATGTGTCCACGAGGATCACGCGACACTCCTGCGGCGAGGGATCGGTTGGAGATCGGGCTGGCTGCCTGCAAGGGCCGCCAGGCGCCGGGCACTCTCCCGTTCCACTAGGGCCTGAAGGGCCTCCCTGAGCAGGGCAGTGCGCTCAAGAGAGCCGCAGAGCTCCTGGGCCCGTGCCAGCAGTTGATCGTCCAGGGTGACGGTGGTGCGCATCTCCATACCCAGCCAGTGGTCATCATCATAGGCATCAATTGATGCGCTGATCTCTGCGAAGTGTCACCTCTAGTTGCGCCACGGAGCCATCCCTGGTGCCTGAGGCGCTCAACCGAGTCGTCCTCCGGCGATTGGCCGCTGTTGCCTCAGGATCTACAGCCAGCCCCAACCGCCG
>JBJTWN010000106.1:0-6484 GCA_046081785.1 Cyanobium sp. | reverse complement strand
TGCCCCTTCCTCCCCCCCATCCGCCGCCCCAGAAGAGGGCGCCACCCCCCCCACGGCACGGGACCAGCGCCTGGAGGGCCTGCGCTTGGAATTCCAGCGGGATGCCCACTTCAGCCTGGTCTTCCTGGTGCTCACCCTGGGCGCCGCACTGATCGCCACCTTGGGCCTGTTGGCCAACAGCGCGGCCGTGGTGATCGGCGCCATGGTGGTGGCTCCCTGGATCCTGCCGCTGGAGGCCATGGCCTTTGAGGTGGTGCGGGGCAGCCTGCAGGGTTTCGTGCGGGCCCTGCGCACCCTGGTGCTGGGGGTGCTGCTGGGGGTGGCCGTGGCGCTGTCCGTGGGCTGGATGGTGAACATGCCCACCTTCGGGGAGGAGGTGATGGCCCGCACCCGGCCCAACCTGCTGGATCTGGCCGTGGCCCTGGCGGCGGGGGGGGTGGCCATGTTCGCCAAATTGCGCAAGGAGGCCATCTCCGCCCTGGCGGGGTTGGCGATTGCCGTGGCCCTGGTGCCACCGATGTGTGTGGTGGGCCTCTCGCTCTCAGCGGGCCTCTGGAGCCAGGCCGCTGGGGCGCTGCTGCTGTTTCTCACCAACCTGTTGGGCATTCTGAGCGGGGCGATGGTGGCCCTGAGCCTGTTGGAGCGGCCCTTTCGGGGGCAGCTGCTGCGCAGCCGGTTGGGCTTGACGAGCCTGCTGCTCACCGCCCTGTTGGTGCTGCCTTTGGGGGGCAGTTTTTTGAAGCTCCTCGCCCATTCCCGTCGCCAGGTCTCTGAGCAGCGCATCAAGGAGCTGGTGCAGCAGAGCCTGCGCAACGAAACCATCACCCTGGGGAGGGATTCCAGGCTGGAGGCGGTGAGCATCCAGTGGAATCAGGAGCCGCCCCTGATCGTGGCCCGGGCCACGGTGAGCGACCCCGATCTGCCCACCGCCAACCAAGTGGCAAAGGTGCAGCAATTCATCAACCGCCGCCTGGCGCCACGCCGTTTTCGGCTTGTGGTGCAACGCACCGCCATCGAGGTGGTGGGGCCGGAAGACGCCGCCGCGAAGTGATCCTCATGGCAGCATTTGGTCATGGTTTTAATTTACCTTGACCAGGTGGAATTGGTTGGCAGCTGTCGCGTTTTGGATACACGATCAAGGGGTGCTTCTGCAAAGACTGCAAGGCAAAACCCTGCAACAAACACATCATCTTCGATTGATTCGTCAGCCGAAGCGATGACTCAAGTCGTCCATCTTTGTGATCTTGATCACAGGGACATCACGAGTTGGGGCGCATGTGGCTGAGCTGCTGGCGCTCAGAGCTGCCAGGCAGGCTCATCAAAAGGATGATGCTGGCTCCATCGCATGTGCTTCGCAGAAGCTCAACCAGTGCCAGATCCCCTGCCGATTGCTGGTGCACGCATCGCTCAGGGCTGGACGCGATTACTGCGGCGGCGGCTTATGGGCACGATCCAAACACCTCCAGGTAGCGATCGTCCACCGAGGCCACCCGTAAACCGGGTAGGCCTGCCGCCACGAGCTGGGCTTCCACCTCCTCCGGCAAAAAGGCTGCCGCCAGGGAGTTGGCATAGTCGCCCCGGAGCACGGCTGGGGCGTGTGCAGCGTGGCGCTCGACCAGCTCCTGCAGCGCCTGGGAATTGGGAGGACGGCGCAGGTCGCGCATCACCACCAGGGCGCCGGGGGCGGCCCACTGCGCCACGGCCTGCCAAAGAACGGCTGGATCGTGGAGGTGGTGCAAGAGGCTGTTACTCACGATCACGCTATAGGGCGGAGCGAAGGGGGCCGGCAGGCCCGCCAGCGCTGCGGCAAATAGCGGCAGCTGGGCTTGGTGAAAGAGAAGGGAGGGCCAGCGGGCCGGCTGGCGGCCGCGACGCTCCTCGGCGAACGCCAGCATGGCCGGTGCCCCATCGATCCCCAGCACCTTGGCTTCCGGCATGGCGTCTGCCAAGCGAAAGCTGATGTTGCCCGGCCCGCAGCCCAGATCCAGGATCTTGGCCCCCTGCTCTTCGCGGCGGGGGTGGGAGGCGAGCAGGGCCAGGATGCGCGCGGTGAACGCCTGATCGGAGTCGGTAAAGTCGGCCTCGGCATAGGCCTTGGCATGGAGGGGCTCCTCCATGAGTTCCGGCTCGCAAACCCTCTCCATCCCGCCAGGTGTCAGTGCAGGGATCGTGGCAGATGCCCTTCGAGGGGCCTTCGGGGAGACTTCAGGGCTCGGCATGGCAGGCCCGGGCGAAGACGTGTGAAGTCTCGTGTTGGGTATGAATCGCCGTGAGGCGATCTCCACAGACTCTTGATGAGACACTTTTGCTTCCATGGGATCTTCTCGGCAAGGTTGCGCCTTCATGCAATGCATCATGCCGCCGCACATTCTGGAGCATCTCCTCCAAAGTGAGGATGCGGATCTTCGCGAGATTGCCCTCACCAACTTGCTCACCAATGTGCGATTGGGAGGGGAGCGCAAAGTGCAATCATTGATGTTTGCCGGTGGGCCCGGTGGCAGCATGCGCACGGTCTACGACTGCAGGAATCGTCCTTCGCGGTCGTAGGCGAAAGTGGCGCGCACCGAACGTTCAGGTGTGTCGAAAGATGCCACTGTCAACCAGGCCTTTGATGGCTTGGGGGCGACCCGTGATTTTTATAAGGAGGTCTACAAGCGCAATTCGATTGATGATCGGGGCATGCGCCTGAAGGCTTTTGTGCATTACGACAAGAATTTTCAGAATGCCTACTGGGATGGCAAGGTGATGGTGTTTGGCGATGGGGATGGCAAGCTCTTCATTGATTTCACCAAATCCCTGGATGTGATCGCCCACGAACTCACCCATGGCGTGACGGAATTCACCGCCAGCTTGGAATATTACAACGAATCGGGTGCCCTCAACGAATCCATCTCTGATGTGATGGGATCTTTGGTGAAGCAGTGGAGCCTCAAGCAAACGGCCGATCAAGCCGATTGGTTGGTTGGCGCCGAGATCTTCACCCCCCAAATCAAGGCGGATGCCCTTCGCTCACTCAAGGCGCCAGGCACGGCCTACGACAATCCAATTCTTGGCAAAGATCCCCAACCTGATCACATGGATCGCTTTGCCAAGCTGCCGGATACCCAGCGGGGAGATTGGGGTGGCGTGCACATCAACTCTGGCATTCCCAAGAAGGCTTTTTACCTCACGGCCACGGCCATCGGCGGCAAGGCTTGGGAGGCGGCTGGCCACATCTGGTATGAGGCGCTGTTGGCCTCGAATGCCAACACCAATTTCCGTCAATTCGCCCAGACCACTGTGATCAAGGCCAGCCAGCTCTACGGCACAGAGAAGCGAAAAACGGTGAGCGAGGCTTGGGCCCAGGTGGGGCTTTCCGTTACGGTGCCCACCCTCACCTCATCCGCCAAAGGTGAAGCAAAGGATCTGGAGGCTGCGGAAACCCATCTGGCCGAGCTCACCCACCAAATCGAGGTTCTCTCTGATCGGGTTCGGGAGCTCACCAGCGAGGTGGAGCAGTCGCTCCATTCCTAAGTCCCCAGGATTACCCAGGCTGTTGTCCATGCTCTGTGTCTCACTGTTGATCTATGGGGGTTTGGCGGGGGGCCTGCAGCGGCCCCCCCATATGGTGGAAGGTGCGAAGCTCTCGGCCAGTGAACAGAAGCAGCTTCTCCAGCTGGTTCAAGACCTCCAGGCCACTCCGCCGCCGCCGGTGAGCGGCCCTGGAACGGGGAGGGATGTGCAGGGCTATCTGTTCACGATTGAGGAAACGGGGAAGGCGCCGGTGGAGTTCGAGGCGAACGATCTCACGCGCAACCAGCCCTTTGCCACCCTCAGCCGCTGGATCTTGAACCACAGCAGCGCGGAGGGGGGCTCTTGCTAGTGGGGACAAGGCTTTTGCCTCCCTGGCCGGGGCTTCCTAAACGCCAGCCCCCAAAAAAACCGGCCCTGACCACACCATATGTAGCGTCGTGCCATTGTGAAGCGCCGCACCTTGGTTAAGGTTCGGTCCATCACGTCAGGCCTCCTGGTTTCTGTGACCCTCTCCGCGACCCCTGCAACGGCCAGCTCGACCCGCTCCACGGATGGGTCCGTGACGGCTGGAGGTGAACCGCTGGCGGTGGCGGACCACACCCACGACTTCCCCGCCACGGCTCCAGCGGCCAATCCGGTCTTCTATCGCACCTACAGCCGCAAGGGCTCAGGCGGTCGGGAGAGTTGGCGCCAGGTGGTGGAGCGCAACCTGGAGGGTCTGCGGCAGCTCGGCGCCCTCAATGAGGCGGAAGTGGATCTGCTGCGCCGCATGCAGCTGGAGCAGAAGGCCCTGCCCTCCGGCCGTTGGCTGTGGATTGGCGGCACCGAGTGGATCGCCCGGCCGGAAAACTTCAGCGGCGCCTACAACTGCACCTCCACCAACCTGGTGGACTGGGACGCCTTCGCCCTGATGATGGATCTGGCGATGATGGGCTGCGGCACCGGCGCCATCATCGAGCCGCACCTGATCAACCGTTTGCCGCTGGTGCGCAACCAGCTGATGATCGATGGAGTTACCGATATCGGGGCCACAGCGCCAGAGCAGCGGCAGGAGCGCACCACCCACACCATCGAGGGCCAACGGGTGGCCATCCGGGTGGGCGACACCCGCCAAGGTTGGGTGGAGAGCTATCGGCTTCTGTTGCAATTGAGCAGCGATGAGCGTTTTGAGGCTGGCGCCCCGATCCACATCGCCGTGGATCTCTCCGATGTGCGGCCGGTGGGCGAGCGGCTGAAGGGCTTTGGCGGCATGGCCAACCCGGTGAAGCTCAAGGATCTCTATGGCCGGGTGGCCCAGATCCTCAATCGCGCCCAAGGGCGCCAGCTCACCTCGGTGGAGTGCTGCCTGCTGATCGATGAGGCGGCCGTCACGATCGTGGCCGGCAACATCCGCCGCAGCGCGGGCATGCGCCAGTTCTCCGCCGACGACACGGCCGCCTCCCAAGCCAAAGACAACCTCTGGCAGCAAGACAGCGAGGGCAATTGGCGCATCGATCCCGAGCGCGATGCCCTGCGGATGGCGAATCACACCCGCGTGTTCCACAGCCGCCCCAGCCGCCAAACCGTGCTCGAGGCCGTCACCAAGCAGTTTCACTCCGGCGAGGGGGCCATTCAATTCGCGCCGGAGGCCATCGCCCGCTCCAACGCCGATCTGCTGCCCACGCCCGAGCTGCGGGAGGAGTTTGTGGGGATCTATTGCGATCAAGGCCGGGAGGAGGCGGGCCGTTGGCTGCTGCTCCATCACCCCGAGATCACAGGGCCTGAGCTGGAGCATCGGCTGGGCCGCTACGGCCTCAATCCCTGCGGCGAAATCCTTGGGGCTGATTTCCACTGCAACCTGGCGGAGATCCATCTCAACCGCATCGATCCCAACGACCACAAAGGCCAGGAGGAGGCCTTCCGGGCGGGAGGCATCGCGGTGGCCTGCTTGCTCAACCACCGCTTTGAAGTGGAGCGCTACCGCCAAAGCCGGGCTTGGGATCCGATTGTGGGGGTGAGCTTCACGGGGCTGTTTGATTTCTTTGTGCAGGCCTTCGGCACCCCCTGGCTGCAGTGGTGGGAAGCCGGCCGGCCTGACAGCGAAGAGGGCCGGGCCTTCCGGGCAGAAGAGGCGCGTTATTTAAGCCGTTGGCGCACGATTGTCGATGAGGCGGTGTGGGACTACTGCGATCGCCACGGCCTGCGCCGCCCCAACCGCTGCACCACCGTGCAACCGGCCGGCACCAAGAGCCTGCTCACCGGCGCTTCGCCAGGCTGGCATCCGCCCAAGGCCCAGCGCTTCATCCGGCGCATCACCTTCCGCAAAAACGATCCAGTCGCCCTGGCCTGCATGGACTACGGCTACACGATCGTGCCCTCCCAGAGCGACAAGGATGAACAGGGCCTTTTGTTGGATGATCCCTTTGATCCCCGCTGCACCGAATGGCTGGTGGAGATTCCCACGGAGGTGAGCTGGGCGAACCTGCCCGGCGCCGATCGGGTGGAGATCAACAACTTCTCGGCTTTGGCTCAATTCGACTTCTACATGCAGGTGCAGAAGCACTACACCGCCCATAACACCTCCGCCACGGTGGAGTTTCGCAAGCACGAGGTGGAGGCCCTGGCCGCAGCGATCCACCGGGCGATTGAAAACGGCGAAGGCTACATCTCCGCGGCGCTGTTGGCCCGCTTTGATGCCAACGCCACATTCCCGCGGCTGCCGTTTGAGCCCATCGATCGGGCCACCTACCTTCAGCTGCAGGCGGAGGTGCAAGCCCGACGTCGCAGCGAGGATTTCTTTGAGGCGCTGCAGCGCTACGACAATGGCGAATTGCTGGAAGCCGGCCCGGCCGGCTGCGACTCGGACAAGTGCCTGCTGCCGCAGAGCAAGCCCTAGGCGCCGCGGACCCAGGCATGCGATTAACGTTTTGCAGCCTTTCATTCCATCAGATCCAGTGCTCTCGCATATCCACTGTACAAATGATTTATAATG
>JBJTWN010000105.1:0-6624 GCA_046081785.1 Cyanobium sp. | reverse complement strand
CAGGGCAACGACGACGTCACCCCCTGGCGTTTCAAGATCCGCGCCGCCGACCTCAACAACCTCCAGATCCTGCCCCACATCCTCAAGGGCAACAAGGTGGCCGATATCATGGCCATCCTCGGCTCCATCGATGTGATCATGGGTTCGGTGGATCGCTGATCGGTCTTGAACGCTGACCAGTCTTGAACGCCGACCAGTCTTGATCGCTGACCAGCGCTGATTTCTGATCAGTCTTGATCGCCGATCAGTTTTGATCACTGACCGGTTTTGATCACTGACCGGATTTGATCGCTGGCCGGTTTTGATTTCTGATAAGCCTGATCTCCGATCAGTCTTGACTATTTACCAGTGTGGATCGCCACTCGATCTTAATGGCCGAACGGACCGCATTGCGATAGGTCTTCATTGCTTTTTTGCTCTCTTTGCTTATTGGTTAATAGTGCTTACGGGTTTTCATAGCTTATAGATTTTCATCGCTGATCGGTCTTCCTTGCTGATCGATGTTCATTGCTGATCGGTCTTCCTTGCTGATCCCTGTTGCTCGCCCAGCATCCTGAATCCCCGAAGCTGAGCGGCCCCATCGGCGGACTGCTGTTGGGCCCTGACGCTGCCCTGGATGATCCGCCACCATGCTTCAAGCCGGCAGCTCAGCGCCGCGGGATCAGAATCAATTCCCGGCGCTCCTCGTGCCTGCCATGAACCCCGACGACTGGCTGCTGCTCTGCCGCACCGTGCGCTTCGGCGACACCGACGCCGCCGGCGTGATGCATTTCCACCAGCTGCTGCGCTGGTGCCATGAGGCCTGGGAGGAAAGCCTCGAGCGCTATGGGATCGCTGCGGGCCTGATCTTCCCCTGGGCTGCGCTGGTGCCGGCAGCCGAGCCCACCACGGCTGAAGGCCAGGCTGCTCAGCCCGCCGCGCCGGCGGTGGCGCTGCCGATCGTGCACTGCAGCGCCGACTATCGCCGCCCGCTGCGCTGCGGCGATCCGCTCACGATCCGGCTCGAGCCCCACCGGCTCGACCCGATGAGCTTCGAGGTGCGCTACCGCTTCAGCCGCGCCGACGAGGAGGTGGCCCGGGGCCTGCTGCGCCATCTGGGGATCGATGCCGCCAGTCGCCAGCGCTGCGCGCTGCCCGAGCCGATCAGCCGCTGGCTGGAGGCCTCGGGCCTGGGGGGCGGCATCCAGCCGCTCTGACAACCCAACCCAATCAAAGGCCCAGCAGCTTGAAGAGAGAGCCTGCGTTGATCAGCGGACCGATGGGTGCCAGGGCATCGGAGACACCATCGGTGGCTTTGGCCCAACCATGACGATCCACGACGATGACATCCCCCTGCTGGAGGGGCGGGTTCTGGGCTGAACCCAACGGGGCAGCCGCGTTGAAGGAGATGAAGGCCTGCTTGATGGCCCCGGATGGCGCCAACCGCAGTAGACGCACCGTGTTCTGGTTGGCACGCCGCGTCAGCCCCCCCGCCGTCAGCAGCGCACTGGAGAGCGGGCTGTTGGCCTTGACGTTCTGAGTACCGGGCCGCAGCACCTCACCCACCACATTCACGGCAATGGTGTCGGGAGCGAAGGTGGAGGCGGCAATCGCCAGCAGCTCTGATTCACTCAGGTTCTCAGCCCGGGGGATCGTGATGCTGTCGCCGTCGTAGAGGAGGGGATTGGACACCGGCCCCCCTCCCGAGAGCACCCGCAGGAAGTCGAACTGATAGGTGCGCAAAGGCGATCCAGGTCCACCCTGGGGACGCTGCACCGTGAGCCGCCGGAGGTCTCCGTACGCGGTGAGTCCGCCGGCCTTCTGGATGGCATCCAGCAGGGTGGGGGCCCCGCTGGTCTGGATCACGGTGGCCTGGGAGGATCCCGGTCCGCTGCTGCTGAGTTGATTGGCGCCGCCTTTGCCGATGCTGTAAAGACCGGGGCGCTGCACTTCACCACTCACCGACACCCGCACCGGACGCGCCTCCACGAGATCGAGATAAACGATCGGGCGGCGCAGAATCCTGGCGTAGCCAGCGGTGATCAGCCGCTGCGCCTGGTCGAGGCTCAACCCCCACACGGGCACACTGCCCAACCTGGGCAGATTCAGAGTGCCGTCGCTGAGCACCTCAGCCACAGTCTCATAGCCTTGCATCCGGAAAACAGCCATCTTCAGCCTGTCGCCCGGACCAAGCCGATAGCGCAGATTGGCGGCCAGGCCCGGATCCACCTGCGGAGCCGCAACGGATGCGGCCCTGACACCTGACGTGGCCTGGGCCCCCACAGAAACTGGGTGAACGACGATCGAAGCGGCCAACAGCAGTGGCAGAGCTCCTCCGCAGACGTTGGCGAAGGCTGCTCCGGGGGCCATGGATCCTCAATCAGGAGGCTCATGACAGTGTCCCATGCTCTTCGGGGGTGGAGGTCTCTGGCAGAGGGGGTGTCGTCAGGGCCATGGCCCGGCAGCGGCCAGCCTCCGCGAGGCGATGGCGGGCATGGGGATCACCGATAAGCCCCTCGATCGCCGCGAGCCATACCTGATGCTGATCATCCAGCAACAGGCCATCGATGCCGTGGCGGATGAAGCCTCGGTAGGGAGGGCGGTTGGAGTAGAGGCCGGCAGCTCCGCAACGGGCTGCATCGATGAACTTCACGGGGGCCCGCGCCGCATTCACGGCGTTCTCCAGCAAGGGCGTTAGCAGCAGATCGCAGCGACCCAAGCCCGTTTCGGCCAGGTAGGAGTCCCAGCGCATCGGATGCAGAATCCGCACGCGCGGGAGATCGCGGAACTGGCGGTTGATGCTGATGTCTCCAAACACGTCCACATGGGTGTGGGGCTGCCGCCTTTGCAGCTCGATCAGCAGCTCGCGCAACCAGGCGAACTCCAACTGGTGCACGGCGCTGCCGAAATAGGCCAGCTGCAGGCGTGGAGGCTGCGCCAGCAGGCTCGGATGGGGCCGGAGCGGGAGCAGAACAGCCCCGAGATGGACGTACTTGCGGGCTAGCGGCTCGCTGGTCACCCAGACCCGGTCGCAGAGCTCGGGAACGTAGCGTCGCTGGCGGGTGATGCGCTGCCGCAACCGCCGACGGTAGGCCTCGGGCAGCTCCCGCAGCAGATCCGGGTCGAGCAGGTCGTCATCCATCAGATACACAACCTGGATCCCCGCACGGCGCACCCGGCGGAGCGCCCTCAGCCAGGGGCGGGGCAAATAGCGCACCACCACAATGAGATCAGCGTCGAGCAGGCGGCTGAGATGCAGTTCGCCAGGGTGTGAAGCGGAATCGAGCTCGCTCAGGCGCACCCCCTTGGACTCCAGGGGCCCACGCAGGTAGTGATCAATGGTGGATCCGGCACTCTGATGCAGCAGCAGCACGCTCTGGCCCTGAAGAGGCGGCGAGATACCTGGAAGGTCGCTCACGGGCATTGGGTAGCCTATGCACCTTTATTGCAGGGAAGAATGGTAACCTGCTCGATAGCTGACCAGACAGACGGGGCATGGTTGACATAACCCAGTTTTTCGACACACTCTCAGCTCAATGCTGCTTCAGTACCAATCACTTCTCAGCATATTTCCTTTCGCCCGATCAGTTTGCGCCGCTCGCCGCCTGGGTGGGATCGATCCGTGCCAGCACCTATCGGCAGATTTCGCCCCTGGGGCCCAGGGAGCAGGATCTTGATGGCCGCGACGCAAACTACTGGCAGCTGCTGATCCTGGATCGGGAGCAGCAGTGCCTGGCTGGCTCCCTGCGCATGAGCCTCTCCCGCTGGCATGGGAGCGATAGGAATGGCAGCCATTCCTATCTGGAGCACTGCTATCCAGGCCTGGATGCCAGCCTGCGCGAACGAGGGCTGACCTATGCCGAAATCGGACGCACTTTGGTGGCAAAGCCCTACCAACGCCACAGCCCTGTGCTGCGCATGCTGCTCAGGGCGATGGCCAGCATCCCTTTGCCCACAGGCCACACGCATCTGCTGGGGATGGTTTCCTACAACCATCTGCAGCACAGTGAGCCGCTTCAGGGCCGCTTTTTGGTCAACCTGCTGCAGCCACCCTTCGCGACCCGCTTAGTCATTCCCCAACCCCGTTACCCCTTCCCGCTCCCCAGCCCCGCAGGGATGGCAGACGTGGATGCCACGGGAGAGCCAACCGAAAGGTCCAACGTCAATATCCTTGATCTTGAGCGTCAGCTGCGGGCAATGTCACAGGAACCCTTTGCTGCTCCGCTGTTGTTGAAGAAATACATGCGCTTCGGCAATGCCAAGGTGGCCGGCCTGTCGCTGGCGCGTGATTTCAATCAGATCTGCGAAATCCTGATGGAGTGCGATCTCTGCGAACTCACGGCACTGCAGCGCCGCGAATGGGTGCTGAACGATCTCATGCCGGTTTGGCAGGAGTAACCCCATGGGCGACAGGCCGATCAGGGTGTTTGATCCAACTGCTCCCCCCTTCTGCCATTGAGCTGCTGTGCGTACAGATCACGCACATGCCCCGACAGCGACTCCTGATCCAGAAAGCCAGCGGGATCCATGGCTTCCCCCTGTTGACAGTGAATGGTGGCCTCGGGCCCGATCAATCGCCGCAGCATCAGCCGCAGCGGGCGGTAGCGCAGGGCCTCTTCCGAGCGAGGAAAGTCCCGGTAGCTGAGGGTCCAGGGGATGATCAGAGCACCGCTGCGCCGAGCCATCACATGCAGACTGCCCGAGACCCGCTCGGTGATTGGGGTGACGAGGGAGCCGCTGGGGAAAAGGAAAAGACAGCCACGCTGATCGAGCACCCTCAGTAGCCGGCGCAACCCGTCACGCCGCGAACTCGGACTGAGATGATTTAGGTTGATATGGCCATAGTTGGCGGCGGAAGCAGCAAAGAAGGGCAACAGCAGGCGTAGATGGCGGGCCGCGGTGGTCATGCTGCATTGCTTGAAGTGGCCCTGGATCAGCAACACATCCAAGGGATGGCCATGATTGGCTATATGGATTTCAGGCCTGCTCCCCTGCGAGGGCCGGCGCTCCACCTGTACGTTCACCCCCATGCCACGCAGGCCCAGCCGTGAAGCAAGCTCCAGCATGCGGCTAGCACGCTGCCGCGCCCCGATAACAAGGAGCAGAAGTTTCAAGTAGTACACAGCGAACCCGCTGCCCAGGATCAGCAGCCGCTGCAGGATCTGCAGGAGCGATGGCCCGGGCCCTACAGCCTGCGTTGCAAGGTGCGGAGCAATGGTGAAGGCGGTGGCAAAGGGAAAGCGACCATCAAAATTGCCGTTAATCTGCGTGGAATCGATCACATAGGCATAAAAACGCCGGAACAACTCTCGATCGGAAGACTGTGGCGACTGCCAGAACTCAGCGATTGATTGCTGATCCGTTAGCCCGGGGAGATTGTAAAACGTGCGACCGAGTACCTTGGCAGGAATCGCATGATAAAGGGCTTGCAGGCCAACAGTGCTATTGATCGTGAGTACGGCCTTGGCGCGTTTGAGAATGGGCCCCAGGGCGCCATCATGGAAATAGAGAACGCGATCCGCTACGCCATGGCGAAGGGCCAGCTCCCGCACCAGATTGCCATAATGATTGTAGCCGCGATCACGGGGATGGTGCTTGAAGGCGAGCCGATCCGCACAGGGCGCATGGCTGGCGAAGGAGGCGATCATCTCGGTGATTAACGGCTCCATGCCGGCGTATCAGAGCCCAGGGTAATCTGCGAATCGCTCGACACCTGCAGGGGCACGAGAATGTATGGGGTACCATCCATCAACAGCTTGTGCACGGAGCGCTCGGTGAAGCGATACAGGTGCTTTCGCCCGAAGCCAACCACCTGGGCCCACAGATAGGAAGGCTTCGGCTGCAGCTTGTGCGGCCCGCTGATGATGGGATAGTTGGTAAAAGCGTGCTGAATGAAGGTGGGTGTTTTCCAGGCTTTGCGCCAGCGCAGGCCGCAGGCTGAAGGCACCGTAGGATTGACGAGAACGGGCGGCAGGCTGCTGTAAAAATCTGCAGACTGATTGAGATTGGAACGGGCATTGACACGCTCCAGCTCCAGGCTCACGTAATGGGGGCGAACATAGCCGAGTTCAAACACCCAGGACTCCAGGTGATAGGGAAGAGCCTGCTCAGCATTGATTGCACGCACCAGCTCAATGGCGATGCGGTGCGGATCAATGAAATCACCATACATAAAGACATGGCGAATACCACGCTTCAGAATCAGGGCGTGCAGAAACTCCCTGAACTCCGCCATCGGGCCGGAGAAGGAAATCCGCTGATGCGCAGGAAAACCAAACTCGTGCAGTGGAAAACTGATTTTGGTCACCGGCACCCCGCCACGCTCCAGATGTGCCGCCAGGCGCGCAAAAAAGGTTCCGAGCGGCCCCATCAGTAGAAGCACGGGGCCATCGATGGCGATGGATCTCAACGGCAGAAGGAGCTGATTCGAGCAGCTTAGGACCAGCGCTCGCCAGACAAGATGGCATTGATACGCTCGCGCAAGCGCCCCCAATGCCGGAACAACTGGCGCCACCAGCCCAGGGATCGGGAAGGTTCATGTCGCCAGGCCAGCAGCTCCTCAACCGCCTGCTCGGGCTCGATGAACAGCCCACTGCTGCGGCTCACGTAGCGGGGATAGGCCACGAGCACCGCGAACACCAGCTC
>JBJTWN010000104.1:0-2963 GCA_046081785.1 Cyanobium sp. | reverse complement strand
GGGCGACGATCCCGAAGTGCGCGTGGTGGAGCGCAGCACCGCTGCCTGGATCGAGGCTCTGGAGGGCTGGTTGCATTCGCCCATGCGCCCTGGCCCTGTGGCAGCGGCGGCGATGGCGGAGCGCTATAGCAGCCTGGCGATCGCCCGCGAGGCCCTGGCGGTCTACGAGCAATTGCGGCAGGGCCGTGGCAGGCGCACCTGAAGCTTTGGCGGCCAACAGGCGCGGCTATCGGGCGAGTCGTGATGGGCCATTGCGAGCAGCAGGATGGTCCTGATCTCCACCCAGGGGCGGCCTGGCAACTGCGATGCCAATCACCCTATAAAAATAGGGATGAAGAAGAGGCTGGGAAATCTCCTGACCTTCTCAGTGCCGATCACGATCAATATCATCGAGATCGAATCCTCTGCGCCTTTGGTCGGCCGACTCCCAGCGGTTTTGCTGATATCCAGTTGACAGGTGTCGGCAATCTCGGGAATGGCCGATGAAGGTCTGCCTGCAACAGGGCTGCGAATGCCTTTGCGTGGATCGCGAAACGCGGCGGATGTCTAAAGATATCAGTGTATTTGGGGGTACTTGTTGAAGCAAAGCCAAAGATTGGCGCACTCCAAAAGTCTGCTGAACCTCTCCCATTCCTTTTGCGGCATCGTGATCCGGCGCTCTTGGCGCACTCCTCCGCCCCTGGGCGGAGAGCGGGGCCGCGTTTCCGGGCTGCAGAATCAGGGGCAAACACGGGAGTTTGGCGGCAGGTCTGTGCCTTGCGACGCATGGTGCTGCCTGCCTGGTTGGTGTTGAGTACTATCTGGCAACTCTCGCGTTGCTTGTCGATGGTTCGATGGCTGTTCCGGTCCATTCCTTTGTTGCAGTCGGTTGCGATCGCCAGTGGTCTTGCCTATGCGTCGGCCCTGTATCTGTCCAATATCCTGAGCTGGCCGGGCAATGTTTCCGTTCGTGAGTGGTGGGGCTCCGAACTGGCGATTCGCTACTGCGCGGGATTTGTTCGACGCGGGATCCTGGGCCAGCTCTCCTGGCAGATCACTGGTTGGTTGGGTCTGCGGTCTTCCTATGCCCTGGCCCTCTCCATGGTCATGGCCGCAGCCGTTCTGCTGGTTGGGCTCTGGTTGGCCCGACAGTTGATCCGCTGCTGTGGCTGGAGAGTCGGCCTGTTGATTCTGGCCGCCCCGGCAGGCTGGCCTGTGCTGATGGTGCATGGTGGTGCCACGTTCCGCAAGGACCCGCTGCAGATCCTGCTCGGAATCCTGCTGTTGTGGCTGTGGCGAGAGAGGATGAAAAACCATGCGCCGGGGCAGGCTCCGGCGGCCTGGTTGCTGTTGGCAGGGGTGGAAGTCTTTGCTGTTTTCAATCATGAACCCTTTGCCTTGTTGATTCTGCCAACCCTCGCGATCGCTGTTCACTGGCAAAGCCATAGTTGGCGTCGTGCCCTGTTGGCGATCTCCCCGGGTCTGTTGGCTTTTCTGCTAGCAATCTGGCGTAAGGGCTCAGCGCTCCAGGTAGACTGCCTTCGCGCCGATCTTCAACGGCTTGGCTTGCTGGCGCCCGCAGAGATGCCGGGCTCATCGATCACCGAGCTGGCCCGATCGAGCCCCTCCTTTCACACCTGGGATCTCGGAATCGCTCAGCTGGGGTGGTCCGTATTTCATCTTCTTGCCATGTCTCTGGTCGTGGTGTTGGCCTATGGCCTATTGTTGCGCTTAATCCCTACGTTTAATACAGCTCGGCCTGTTTTTCGTGAGGCCTGCAGCCTCTGGGCCATCCAGCTGGGCCTGGCGATGCCGTTGTTCGTGACCACCGTTGATTACGGCCGGTGGATGACGATGACCTTCTGCAGCGGACTCGCGTACCTCCTGTTGTTCCGCACTCCTGGTCAGGCGGCCTTTGTCACGCATGTCCCCCGATCTGGCCAATCCTGGCCGGCCGTTTGGCTCGCACTGCTGGAGCTGTGGCTGTTGCCCAGCCATTGCTGCACCTATGGCGTCAAACAGATCATCGCCTTCATGCCTTACGCCGCCGCTAGTCAGTGGAAGGGCCTGCTGCTGGATTGGCTGGCTGTGCTTCCCGCGTCCCTGCCACGATGACCCCCACGATCGCAGGCGTGGTGCTCACGCTCAATAACGAGCCCGATCTGGCGAGGGCTCTTCAGTCCCTGGCTTGGTGCGACGCATGCCTGGTGGTCGACAGCGGCAGCACCGATGGCACGGTGGCCGTGGCCGGCAGCCTCGGGGTGCCGGTGGTGGAGCACCGCCAGCCGCCGCCCTTCCGCTTCAGTGTGCAGCGCAACTGGGCATTGGAGCAGGCCGGCCTGAGCAGCGACTGGGTGCTGTTTCTGGATGCCGATGAGCAGGTGGGCCCCGAGCTGGAGGCGGCGATTCGCCGCTCCATTGCCACCCCCGATGCCCCCGATGGCTTCGAGCTCACCCCCCGCTATTGGTTTCTGGGTCGCTGGCTGAAACGCACCCAGGGCTACCCCAACTGGCATCCGCGTTTGGTGCGTCGCGGTGCCCTGCGCTTCGAGGGTGAACTCTGGGAGGGCTTCCCCGCTGGTGCTGCCGTGGGGCGCATCACAGAGCCCTACGAGCACTTCGCCTTCAGCAGGGGGCTCGACGACTGGTTGGAACGCCATCGCCGCTATTCCAGCTGGGAAGCCGAGCGCATCGTGGCCTTTCGCCAGGGAGGTGACGCCGCGGCCCTCGGCACCCGCCGTTTCCTGGCGTTGCGGGCGCTCACGGCGCGCCTCTGGCCGCTGCGGCCGCCGCTGCGCTTCCTGCAGAAGTACGTTTTTCAGGGCGGCTGGCTGGAGGGCTGGCAGGCTCTGCTGTTTGCCGCGCTGATGGCCAGCTACGACCTGATGACCGTGGTGAAGGTGATCGAGTTGCGCCGCCGCAGGCGGGGGCTGCCGCTGTGAGCGGGCGACCCGGCCGCAGCGACGCCGCAGCCAACAGCGATT
>JBJTWN010000103.1:0-3015 GCA_046081785.1 Cyanobium sp. | reverse complement strand
GAACTGGTTGATGCTGGTGACCTGTTCTTCGCTGGCGTACTGGTTCACGCCGGAAAGATTCAGGTCGGCGGCATGGGCCGCGAAGGGTGCCAACAGGCCCAGGGCCGCAGGCGCCACCAGCAGTTGCTGGAAGAGTTTCATGGGAATCAAACCTCACACAACAGGCGCAAGGCGCCGCAGGAATTGTGGCTACATGTTTCTTGGAGAACCCCCCTCGGTGTGACAGAACACTGAACGCCCTCCCCCCAGATGCGTTCCAAAGATCTCAACACGTTTGGGCTTGGGGGTCCGGCGCGGCACACTGCTGAAACTTGCTTTGCCGTGCTGCCCGCATCCTTCCCCCCCTCCCTGCCTCGATGGATCGCCCCTCAGAGACTGGATCTGGCCTGGTGGACCAGCCTCGCGGCGCTTTGGGGCGTGGCCACGGCGGCGGATCGCCTCTGGCTAGCCCTCGATCGCCGCTTGCCCAGTTGGGACCAGGCGGATTATCTCAACAGCGCCGTTGACCATGGGCGGGCCCTTGGCCTGCTGACCCCCGGCGGCTGGCGCGGTTGGTCGGCCCTGCTCGACCTCTCCCCCAAAATTCCACCGTTGGCCTCTCTGGTGAATGGCACCGTCATCGCCATTGCCGGTGATGGCCCGGATCAGGCCAGCTGGGCCCTTGCGGTTTGGCATGCCCTGCTCCTGGTGGTCGTGGCCGTCTGGGGCCGGCAGTTGCTCGGACGCGGTTTCGGCTTGCTATGCGCCGCCTTGCTTCTGCTGGTGCCTGCCCTGGCCCATCTGCGGGTGGATTTCACGCTTGACCTGCCTCTGGCGGCCTCCGCGGCCCTTGCCCTTTGGCTTTTGGGGCGGTGGCAGGCCCCGGGTCCTTCCGGAGGCCGTTGGCTGCAGCTGGTGATGGCGGCCATGGCCATTGCTGCAGCCCTGCTCGTCAAGCAGAGCGCCCTTCTGGTGTTGGTCGGTCCGCTGTGTTGGAGCGCAAAGGAAGGGATGGGCCGCCCCCGTCGCCGCCTGCAGGTGGTGGTGGCTGCCTCCGTGGTGCTGGCTCTGCTTCTGCCTTGGCTCCACCACAACTGGATCACCACCATCGGGGGCACCAACCGGGCCGTTTTGGAATCAGCCGCAGCCGAGGGTGATCCGCCCGTGCTGAGCTGGGCCTCGTTGTTCTGGTATGTGATCCGCATGCCAGCCCAGCTGGGACCGGTGTTGCTGCTCCCTGTCGCGCCTGTGGCCATCGCCATGGTGATCCGGGGATGGCACGCTCTGCGGAAACAGATGGCGTTGTCCCCAGCCAGGCACGGCTTGCAGGCTCTATGGCAGCAGCTCAACCACCTCCGACCTCATGTCCCCGATGGATGGGCTTGGCTGATCGGCTGCACGGTGAGCGGCTGGCTCTTCACCACCCTCAGTCCCAATAAAGATGCGCGTTACATCACCCCAGTGCTGCCACTGGTGGTGATTCTTGTGGCCAGGGCCTGGTGGGGGCTGGGTGGCTGGCTCATGAGCCGATGGGGCCGGTCTATGGCCTGGGCCGCTCTGCTGGCGGGAGTTGCTGCGGCCACCAGCCATGCCGTTTCCGTTCAAGCGGCCCGAATTCAGCGCAACGAGCCGGCGCCGGTGGCCCAGCTCACCCGGCGCCTGCGGGCGCTTGCGGGAGAGGCGCCCACCACCTTGCTGGTGGTGCCTGGTCACCCTGAACTCAATGAACAAACCGTGACCACGTTTGGACGGCTCGGCGGGGGCCGAATTGAAGGGCGTCGCTTGGGCCGCGCTCGCCACGAACACCCGTATGTATTGGAGCGAAGCCAGTGGATTCTTCTGGCTACGGGCGATCAGGGCACCAATCGCCCCTTTTCCAGAGAGCTCAGCCATCGGGTGCGGAGCGATGGTCGTTTTGAGCGCGTCGCCGCCTGGCCATGGAGCGAGGGGCGCCAGGTGGAGCTCTGGCGGCGCCGTGCCGCCGCAAAGGCCAAGTCGTTTGATGCAGAGTTCATCTCTCTGGCGCGGGGCATGGAACGGGGCCCGGCCGGAGTGGGAGCTCTTTTTGGCCGGATCGGTCCGGAACATCAGTTGGATGCCCAGTTTCTTTATCAAGATCGCGTTGGCCACTGGGCTCAGCAGCGCCTTCACACCAACCCCCAAGATCCAGACGCGCTTTGGAGCCTGGCTCTGATCGCCACCCTTCGCAATCGCCCCGCCGAGGCCGCCCATTGGTATGGCCTCCTGCAACGCCTGGACCCCCACAATCCCTGGCCGCTGGCCTACCGAGCTGTTGTGCTGCTGAAAGATTGGCAACCGGGCAAGGCCCATGCGCTGTTCGCGACCTCTCCGGCAGACCTGCAGCGGGAGCCTGTGCTTCAAGCCCTGGAACACCTCAGCGGCGGGCTCTCCGGGCGCTTGCTGAAGCTGGGGAATCTTCGTTGGAGCTTGCCTCGGGCCATCACCGATGTGAAGCGGCGCCTGAACGACCAAAAGGTCATCGAGAGGTCCTCCAAGACGAAACCCTCGGCGTGAAAACACACCGAGGGTTTCGCTGGGTCCGCAACCGGGCGGAACCGAATGATCAAGGAGACGTGATCAGGCGATCAAAGCCAGATCAGCCGGCATTCTCCGCGAACAGCAGACCCTGTTGATAAGAACATTCAGCCATGAACACCTCCTCCGGTGGGGAAAATGACAGCCGGTCAAGCCTTCGGGAAAGCTCCTCGTGGAGAAACCCCCCCACATGACTGCTGCCTGAACTTCGACAGTTTAATGCCCCTGAATCAGCTGAGTGGGGCAAACCCAACAAAAAAGGCACCCGAAGGTGCCAGTAAAAATTGGTTAAACCAATCAAAGAACACTCAAAGAGCGTTTCCACGTGGCAGAACCTCTTCAGGGAAGACGAATTTTTCGTGGGGTTGGTCTGCAGGAGCCATCCAGGCACGCAGCCCCTCGTTGAGAAGGATGTTTTTGGTGTAGAAGGTTTCGAACTCCGGATCCTCTGCGGCGCGAATCTCCTGCGACACGAAGTCG
>JBJTWN010000102.1:0-32016 GCA_046081785.1 Cyanobium sp. | reverse complement strand
CCCGATCGCCTCGGCGCCGGCGACCTCGTGCTGCGCCAGGTGGCGGCATTGCTCGATCCCTCCCTGCTGGAGGAGCGGCCCGGCGATGGCGAGCGCCTGCGCGAGGGCCAGGGCCTCAGCGCCTTCGACGACCTGATCGATTACATCCGCGCCAATCTCGATCAGCCCCTCAGGCTCAGCGATCTGGAGCGACGCAGCCACTATTCGCGGCGGTCTCTGCAGTATGCCTTCCGCAACAAGCTGGGCTCTACGCCGAAACAATGGATCCGCCAGCAGCGGCTCCAGGCGGCAATCGACCAGTTGCGAAACGGGGATCGGTCGTGGTCGGTGCAGGCGGTGGCCCTGCGCTGCGGCTACCGAAGCCTGAGCCTCTTCAGTGCCGATTTCAAACGTCAGTTTGGGCTCTCTCCTTCGCAGGCGCGTCGCAGGCCACTCCTCCAATCCTCCCCATCCCCACCGATGGGAAGCGCGAGGCCCACCACGGCTGGCAAGGTGGGGAAGACCGTTTGAAGCCTTTGGAGCATGGCTGTGCGCCCCGTGTTGCGACTGGGAGATCCCCGGCTCAGGCAGGTGGCCTCCCCCGTTCCCCTGGATGGCTTCTCAGACCCCCAGCTCTCCTCGCTGATCACCGACCTGCGAGAGACCATGGCCGCCCAGGATGGAGCGGGGCTGGCGGCCCCCCAGATCGGCGTGCCCTGGCGGGTGGTGATCGTTGGCATCCACCAGAACCCCCGCTATCCCGAAGCGCCGCCCATTCCTGAAACTGTGCTGATCAACCCCCTGCTCTCCCCGATGGGCACGGCCACCCAGCTGGGGTGGGAGGGCTGCCTGAGCGTGCCGGGGTTGCGGGGTCTGGTGAGCCGTTGGCAAAGCCTCCACCTCGTCTGGTGTGATCCCCTTGGTGAGGAGCGAGAGGCGGTGGTGGAGGGCTTCCACGCCCGGGTGGTCCAGCACGAGTGCGACCATCTCGACGGGGTGCTCTTCCCTGATCGCCTCCATGATCCTCTGGCGTTTGGTTTCCTGGAAGAGCTTGGGGCGGCTGGCTGTCTTTGAGAAGGGAACAGAAAGTGTTGGGCACCAACAGGTGGAGTGCCAAAACGCCGGCAGGTGGAGTGGCAAAAAGCCGGTGACTGGATTTGAACCTGCGACCTACTGATTACGAATCAGTTGCTCTACCGCTGAGCTACACCGGCAACGGGCCGAACCTAGCATTCCCCCATTGTCTGGATCGTTGTGAGGTCAAAGCTGGATCCAGAGCTGAGGAAACGCCTTCTGGAGGAAGCGCGCACCCCCTGGCGGGGCTTGCGGCGGGCCCTTTGGTTCGCTCTGGTGGCTTCCGCCGCTGTGGGGCTGGCCACCATGACGATGCGGGGTGCTGCCGGGGAGGTGGTGCCCTCAAGCGATTGGCTCATCCAGCTTGCTGCCCTGTTCCTCTTTGGCGGATTGCTCTGGTTTGACAGGCAGCGGCCCGTCGACGGCTGAGGCCGGCCCAGCAGGGGCAGAGCCCGCCCTGGACGCTCGGCTCTCGAAGCGGAGGGGGGACGGCAGAAGCAGGGGCAACCCCAGGCTGAGTCGCTGGTCTCTCAACGCTTCCGGGTTTAGCCGGGGGGTGTTGCTGATCAGGCTCTCGGAACGGCCCAGCAGCCAGAGGGACTGCAGCACCTGTTGCCATTGCCACAGCATGAGGCTCAGCAGGAGCGCCCCAAGCAGCAGGGCCACCAGCCTGGGCAGGTGATCTGAATGCCACAGGGGGGCTGCGATGGCCGCCTGCTGATCGAGGCGGATGAGAAGGGGAAGCAGGGCGATGGATCCCAGGCCCGGGCCGAGAACGTTCAGCACCCTGGCGTCCTGCAGTCGGCTCAGCCGCTGTTGCAGATCGCTTCTGCCGCGTGCCGGGATCTGCACCAGCAGGAGCGACCACACATCCGCCGGCACCCGCCAGAGCAGCAGGGCTGGCGCCAGCGCTCCCAGGCTCCAGCACAACACCTCCTCCACCAGGGGCGCAGGGCCGGGGTTGCTGCCGCCGAGCACCAGCAGCAGCAGCAAGGCCTCCAGGGGCAGGACCGACAGGCCCAGGAGTTGGATCCACAGCAGGGGTTCCGTGCGTGGGTTCACGGGGATCAGGTGCTGAGGGTGCGGCGCTGAGTGACCAGCTTGTAGGCCTCGATCCGATCCCCCTCCTGCCAGGAGGAGAAACGATCACAGCCAATGCCGCACTCGAATCCCGTGGCCACCTCCTTCACGTCGTCCCTGTTGCGCCGCAGGGAATCCAGATCCCCTTCGAACACCACCTCCTTGCCGCGATGCACGCGCACCTTGCAGTTGCGCTGCACCTTGCCGTTGAGGATGTAGCAACCGGCCACCGCGCTCTTGCCAATGGTGAAGACGGCGCGCACCTCCGCCTCGCCAAGGGCTTCCTCCGCCAGCTCGGGTTCCAACAGACCCTCCATCGCCAGCTGAATGTCCTCGAGCAGTTTGTAGATCACCTCGTAATCGCGCACATCCACACCGGTGGCGTCTGCCGCCCGCTTGGCTCCTGGTGCCATGGAGGTGTTGAAACCAACGATCACGGCCCCGGATGCTGCGGCCAGATCCACATCCGTTTCGGTGATCTCGCCAGGGGCTGAGAGAAGCACGCGCACCTGCACCTCCTCTTGAGGCAGCTGTTCGAGGGCCCCAAGAATGGCCTCCACGCTTCCTTGCACGTCTGCTTTCAAAATGATGTTGAGCTCCTTGAGCTCTCCTTCGCTGGCCTGGCCAGACATCGAGGCCAAGGACACTCGACGGGAGGCCATCTGCTGGGCCAGACGGCTGGCCCGGGCTTCGCTGGCGCGATCGCCCACCACGGCCCGGGCGCTCTTCTCATCCGCATACACCTCGAATTCATCGCCGGCGGTGGGCACTTCGCTGAAGCCCAGCGCCTCCACCGGGCAGGAGGGACCGGCCACCTTCACCCGTTTGCCGCTGTCGTCCACCATGGCGCGCACCTTGCCAAGCACCGGCCCGGCCGCCAACACATCCCCGTTGCGCAGGGTGCCGTTTTGAATCAGCAACGTGGCAACGGGCCCCTTGGCTTTGTCGAGATGGGCTTCAATCACGGTGCCCCGAGCCATGCGGTCGGGATTGGCTTGAAGATCCTCCACTTCGGTCACCAGGAGGATCATCTCCAGCAGCTGGTCGATGTTCACCCCCTTGATGGCGCTGACAGGCACCATCACGGTGGTGCCTCCCCAGTCTTCCGCCACCAAATCGTGGCCTGAGAGCTCCTGCTTCACGCGATCCGGCGAGGCCCCTTCCTTGTCGATCTTGTTGATGGCCACCACGATCGGCACTTCCGCCGCGCGGGCATGGCTGATGGCCTCCAGGGTTTGGGGCCTCACACCATCATCGGCAGCGACGACGAGCACAGCCACGTCCGTCACCTTGGTGCCCCGTGCGCGCATCGCCGTGAAGGCCTCGTGTCCTGGTGTGTCGAGGAAGGTGATTTTGCGCACATCCCCTGCGTGGGGCACGTCCACCTGATAGGCGCCGATGTGCTGGGTGATGCCTCCGGCTTCCCCAGCGGCCACCCGGGTTTTGCGGATGGCATCGAGCAGGCTGGTCTTGCCGTGGTCGACGTGCCCCATCACCGTCACCACAGGGGGGCGGCGAATCAGATGGGCCCGATCGCTCTCTTCAATCATTTCCACGGTCTTGGCGGCCGCGGCTTGCACGTCGTCCTCCAGCACGGGAACGCCGAATTCATCCGACACCGTCTCGATGGTGGGCAGATCCAGCGTTTGGGTGACAGTGGCGATGATGCCCTTGAAGAAGAGGCTCTTGATGATCTCTGAGCTCTCGACACCCAGCTTGTCGGCCAGTTCCTGAACGGTGAGATTCCCGTCTGGCACGATCAGCATCTCTGGCCGCTGGGCCTTGGCCTCGCGGGCGGCACGCAACTCCATGGCCCGGCGGCGCTGCCGCTGGCGGGTGGTTTCTTTCTTGCGCTTGCGCACGGCCACGCTGGGCTTGGGCGGAGCAGCTGCAGCGCGGGGCTTGGCCGGACGGGCCAGGCTGGCCTGCAGCACCATCGCCTCCTGCTCCCCGGCGTAGCCGCCGGTTTCGGCCGTGAGGGCATCGTCGTTCTCGCCGATGATGTGCACCTTCTGGCGCTGCTTCTGGGGCGTGCGGCTGCGCAGGGCTTCCAGCTTGGCGCTGTCGTCCCAGTCGGGGCGACGGGCACGGGTGGGCCCAGCCGGTTGGGGTGGTTTGAAGCCAGGCCGGCGCGGGGGAGAGGGCGGGGTGGCCGTAGGCGTCGCCACATCCTGTTCTCCACCAGCTTTGGTGGTGTCCCCGGGCCGTTCCGGTCGCCTGGGAGGCGCGGCTGTCGGGCGTCCACTTGGCTTCTGGAGCTGCATCAGCTCCCCTGGCGCCACGGGCTTGCGCATGCCCGTCGGCCTGCCGGGGCGTGTGGGGGCGCCCGCCCGTGGGGGTTCTCCAGGCGTGGAAGGGCCGGCGGCCGATCCATCGCGACGAATGGGCTTGCCGAACAGCTCCAGGGGCGTGCTGCCACGGGTTGGACCCGCACCGCTTCGGCCGCCAGGACCAGCTGTGGGCCTTGCACCCTGACGGATGGGGGGTGGAGCGCCTGGACGCTGGGGGCGTGGGGAGGGCGGAGCGGGACGAGCGCCACTTCCCTGGGGCGGCTGGCCTGCTGGCTGGGGTCGCCCGACCAATTGGGGGCGGTTGGAGCTGCTGGGAGGGGTGCCTGGTTTGACCGGCCGAGGACTCGTGCTCGGCAGGGAGGGGCGGCCGCTGGGGACGGCAGGGGTTTGTCGCTGGGGCGGTTGGGGACCTCCGCGGCTTGTAGGAGCGGCGGTCGGCCTGGCTGGAGGCGGCGTGGGGCGCTCCGGGGAATTCACCAGGGGCCTGGTGGGGCTGGGAGGAGCGGGACGGTTGCTCGGCGCCGGTGGGGCTGCGGGGGCGCTTGGGGGTGTTGGTGGCGATGCTGCCGCTGGCCGAACGATGGGAGGCGCTCCGGCTGGCCGCGCCGGCGGCGCCGTGGGGCGAGGAGCCGCCGGCGCTGGCGGGGCAGGCGGCGCAGCTTGGACCCTGGGCGGCTCGCTTTCTGCTTTGGCGGGTTGAACCGGGCGGGCAGGAGGGGGGGTGACGGCGCTGGGCCGGGGCTGGGGCTTGGGAGTGGCAGACGGGGCCGCTTGGGTCTCAGGCCCCTGCCCGCTGGGGGGGGTGGGCTGGACCGCCCGCGCTATGGGGGGGGACACGGGCCGAGCGGGGCCAGCTGCGGGGGTTGCTGCCGGTGGGGTTGCCGCGGCTGGAGCCTGCGTTGCCGTTGGTGGGGCGCTGGCCGCTTGGGGGGGAATGGGCTGGCTGGGAGCCTTTTTGACGGAAAGAATTGTTTTGGCCGGCGTTGCCGGGGCAGAACTGCTGGGGGTGGGTTGGCCTTTGATGAGGGCGCGAATGCGAGCAGCCTCCTCATCGCTGATGGAGCTGCTGTGGCTGCGTGCGGCGATCGCGAGCTTCTCGGCGGCGTCAAGCACGTCCTTGTTGTCGAGGCCCAGGTCCCGAGACAACTCATAGATTCTCATCTTGCCGCTGCTGGTCATTCAGGTCTCCGATCGGGCGGGGCAACAGTTGCCTCCGAGCCGCAGCCAAGCTGGGGCCATTGGTCATCTTGCCTCAGTGCGTGCTGCCTTGGCAGCCGTTGCTCCAAGGTGTTCAAGAGCGCGTCATCCACCGCACAGCGCAGGGCCCGCTGCAACCGGCGCCTTCGGCGCGCCTCATTGAGGCAATCGGCTTGGGGACACAGGTAGGCGGAGCGTCCCATCCCTCGATCCAAGGTGAGCCCGCCACCACCGGCGAGTCGCACCACCCGCCAAAGCTCCTGTCGGTCTTTGGTCTGGCGACAAGCCACGCAGCACCGCAGCACAGGGCGTGCCCGGGGGCGCATCACCGCTCCTCCGCAGCGGCCATCAGATCTCCCTCGGGCTCGGCGGGTGCCAACTCAGCTTCGCTGAGGTCTGCAGGGGGCTCATCCTCATAAGGAGCCTCATCATTGTCCTCCGGCAAGGGATACAACTCCCTCAAACGGGCATCCTCCTCGGCCCTGGCAGCTTGCTCTGCTGCCAAACGGGCCTCGGCTTCGGCTTGCTGGGCTTCCTCTTTTTGTCGCTGAGCAATCTGCACAGCCACGGTCTCATCCTCTCTGGATTGGTCGTATTCCTGAGAGTTTTTGATGTCAATCTTCCAGCCGGTCAGGCGAGCCGCCAGGCGGACGTTTTGACCCTCCCTGCCGATCGCCAGGCTGAGTTGATCCGGAGGCACCAAGACGTGGGCGTGATGGCCTTCAGGATCCACCAGCCGCACCATTTCCACCCTGGCCGGGCTGAGGGAGTTGGCAATGTATTGGCCGGCGTCAGCTGACCAGCGGATCACATCGATTTTTTCGCCGCGCAGTTCATTCACCACTTGTTGAATGCGAGAGCCCCTGGCACCAATGCAGGCCCCGACAGGATCCACCTCCCGCTCCACGCTGTCCACCGCCACCTTGGTGCGCGGACCGACGGATCGGCTGGGGGGATTGGCCTCTCGCGCTACCGCCACAATCCGCACAGATCCCTCTTGAATTTCTGGAACTTCGTTCTCGAAGAGATAAACCACAAGGCCAGCGTTGGCGCGGCTCACAAACAGCTGGGGGCCGCGGCGGGGGGTTTCACTGACCTCCTTGAGGAATACTTTGAATGTGGCATTGGCCCTGTAGTTGTCGTTGGGCAGCTGGTCGCGGCGGGGAAGCTCTGCTTCGACCTCTGGACGCCCAAGGCCACTGCTCACGGCCATGATCACGCTCTGCCTCTCAAAGCGAATCACCCGGGCGGTCAGCACCGGGTCCTCAAGATCGGCAAATTCCTCTTGGATCATGCGCCTTTGCTGGTCGCGAAGCTTCTGGGCCAGCACCTGCTTGGTGGTGGCGGCGGCCATGCGCCCGAAATCGTCTTTTTCGGGGGTGACATCCAGAACAACCGTATCGCCGATTTGTGCATCTTCGGCAACCTGCAAAACCTCATCGATGGCAATCTGATGGTCTTCGCTGTCCACCTCCTCAACAATGATTTTGCTGGCCAACACGCGATAGCCCTCTTCCTCTAGATCGAGGGCCACATCAAAATTGGAGAAGTATTCTTCATCAAAGGGATCCTCGCTGATACCCAGATAAAGCGTGCGTCGATAGCGCTCATAGCCTTTCAAGAGAGCTTCGCGCAGGGCGGCCTCAACAACCTGTGGCGGTAATTTCTTCTCTTCGCTGATGTCTTCGATCAGGTTGTTGAGGCCGGGAAGCAAAACAAGGGCCATGGCATGGATGGGGAAGGGGAAACAAAAGAAGCGGGGAGGATTCAGGACTCCTGGACAGCGCTGAGGCGCACCTCGATCACGGCGTCGCGAGGAAGCCTCAGGGTGCGACCACGAACGTTGATCAGGAGGCTGTCTTCTGTTCGGCTCAGCAGGAGGCCGCTCCTGCTGGTGACGCCCTTTGACTCGGGCCGGAGCTTCACTTCCACGGGAAAGCCGCGAAAGCTGGTGAAATCCCGGTCGGTCTCCAGAAGGTCGCCAAGGCCGGGGCTGCTCACCTCAAGCACGTAGGCCGACTCCAAGAGGTCGCCCTGCTCAAGGGCTTCCCCGAGGGGGCTGCTCAGCGCCGCACAGGCCTCCAGTGTGACATCTTCGCCATCACTGCGTTCCACCACCACCTGCACTGTCATGGGGATGTGGTGGGCCAAGAGATGAACCTCACGCACCATCAAGCCAAAAGGCTCTGCCACCTGACGGGCCAGGGCGGTGATGGATGGGATCAGCGGGTGGGACAACGGGATCTGCAGCGGGGACGCCGCCGGGCCCTGTTAGGAAACTGCCCTAGTCTCCGTTGGACCCAACGGAGCACCCGTGACCGGGGACGTGCCCGGCGGGTACATCACCACCACCTTAGGGGATGCTCTGCTGGTCGCTCGTGCCGCCGCCTGGCGCGGAGGAGAAATCAAAGCTGGGCGCCTCGGCGTAGTAATCGCTGCTGGTCACCTCGCCATGCAGGCTGGGGTCTTGATTGATGCATTGTGCGCATTGCTCCGGTGTGCGCAGGTATTGGCACACCCGGGCCCAGAGCTTGGCGCGCGTGCCGGGAACCCCCTGGCTGAAGTGCACCAGATCTCCGCCACCTGCCATGCCCTGAATTTCGACGGTGCAAAGGTTGCAGCGCCGCCGCATACCGGGGGGGATCGAAGACATGGTCGGCGAAACTCTCGCAGAAACTTAAGGGGAGCTGGGCCGCGCACGGAAAAGATTGTCGAATCTGATCAACATCTTTCAACTCAGCCATGGCTGCTCGGGGCGCAGAACCAAGGAAACGGGCTGCTCATGCCTGAGCCGTAGGGGGAAATCCGGCAGCGGCTCTTGCCTGCTCCAAGCCTGAAGCCACCTAACTTCGATTCATTGCGAGTGGAGACTTTCCTCCCCTGAAACGCCTCTTTCACCGGCTGGGTTGCCTGCTCCTGCCTCTGTTGCTGGTGCCCATGTTCTGCTTGGGCCTATGGAGGCCCCTGCCTGCCGAGGCGGTGCCGATCGGAGCCGCTGGCGCGACCACGCCAACCCCTTCCCAAGAAGCAGACGCTCCCGTGATTTCCCAGACACCGGAGCGCAGTGCCTGGGCTTCGCTGGTTGCTACGGCCAGTCCCCACAGTTTCGTCTCCGATGCGGTGCGCCGGGCTGGCCCGGCCGTGGTGCGCATCGACACCGAGCGCAACGTGGACCGGCAGGCCTTCGATCCGGCCCTGTTGGACCCTTTGCTGAGGGATCTGTTTGGCGATCCCTCGGGCAGCATGCGGGAGCGGGGGCAGGGGTCCGGCGTGGTGATTGACGCCACAGAAGGCCTGGTGCTCACCAACGCCCATGTGGTCGATCAGGTGGACTCCGTGGAGGTGACCCTGGCGGATGGACGCCAGCTGGATGGCACCGTGGTGGGCAGTGATCGAGTCACCGATCTGGCCCTGGTGCGCATTCCCTCCAAAGGAAAGCTCAGCGCTGCTCGGCTGGGGGATTCCGAGGCACTGGAGGTGGGCGATTGGGCCATTGCCCTCGGCAGCCCCTACGGCTTGGAACGCACCGTGACCCTGGGGATCGTGAGCAGCCTCCACCGGGACATCAACAGCCTGGGATTTGCCGACAAGCGCCTGGATTTGATCCAAACCGATGCGGCGATCAACCCTGGCAACTCCGGAGGCCCGCTGATCAACGCCAATGGCGAGGTGATCGGCATCAACACCCTGGTGCGATCTGGCCCGGGGGCGGGCCTGGGATTTGCCATCCCGATCAACCTCGCCCGTCGTGTGGCCGACCAGCTCGCTTCCGGTGGCAGTGTGGTGCATCCCTACCTGGGTCTCCAGTTGGTGCCCCTCACCGCCAGGGTTGCCCGGGACAACAACCGAGACCCCGATGCCCTGGTGAAACTTCCCGAGCGGGATGGCGCCCTGGTGCAGAAGGTGCTTCCTGAGAGTCCCGCCGAAGTGGCCGGCCTCAAGCGGGGCGATCTGGTGGTGGAGATCGCCGGCCAGGCTGTTCGAAACCCTTCCGCCCTCCTCCAGCAAGTGGAGAAGTCCCAGGTGGGGCAACCCCTTTCCCTGAAGGTGGTGCGGGGGCAACGGGAGCTGCAGCTTTCGATCAAGCCCGCCCAACTCCCAGCTCCCACGGCCTGAACCCAGCGCTTTGCTACGTTCGCGCCCCCAGTCCCCCTTGCTCCTCTCATGACGGATCTGCAGAATCAAATGAAGCAGGCCGTGGCCGCCGCTGCCGTCGCCCAAATCCGCGACGGCATGGTGCTGGGCTTGGGATCTGGCTCCACGGCGGCTCTGATGATTCAAGAGCTGGGAGCAAAATTGCAGCGCGGCGAGCTCAGGGACATCACCGGCGTCACCACGTCCTTTCAAGGGGAAGTGCTGGCGGCGGAGCTGGGCATCCCCCTGCAGAGCCTCAATGCCATCCAGCGCATTGATCTGGCCATCGACGGGGCGGATGAGGTGGACCCTGCCCTCCAGCTCATCAAGGGGGGTGGGGCCTGCCATGTGCAGGAAAAGCTCGTTGCTCGTCGGGCCGATCGTTTCGTTGTGGTGGTCGATGCCACCAAATTGGTGGACACCCTGAATCTCGCCTTTCTTCTGCCTGTGGAGGTGCTGCCTGGCGCCTGGCGGCAGGTGAAAGGGCAGCTCAAAGAGATGGGAGGAGAGGCGGATCTCCGCATGGCCGTGCGCAAAGCCGGCCCGGTGGTGACGGATCAGGGAAATTTGGTGCTGGACGTGAAGTTCGCTGGCGGCATCAGCGATCCGATCTCGCTGGAGAAGGAGATCAATAACCTTCCAGGGGTTTTGGAGAACGGCCTCTTCGTCAATCTCACCGATCAGGTTTTGGTGGGGGAGATCGTTGATGGGGTGGCCTCCGTGCGCGACCTCACCAAGCCTTAACGGCTCCGAGGCCGGGCGGCTAGGTCAACCTCAGCCGCACCGATTCCCCGTGGCTGTGCAACCCTTCGCTTCTGGCGAGTTCGATCACAGCGTCGCCGGTTGCAGCAAGGGCTGCTTGCGTAAAGCCAATCAGGCTGGTGTGGCGCAGAAAGGTCTCCACGCTCAGGGCTCCGGCGAAGCGGGCGGTGCCGCAGGTGGGCAGGGTGTGGTTGGGCCCTGCCAGGTAATCCCCCACGGCCTCCGGGCTGAAGGGGCCAAGGAAAATGGCCCCAGCGTGGCGGATCTGCTCTGCGAGGGGCTCGGGATCGTCCACCAGCAGTTCCAGATGCTCCGGCGCGAAACAGTCGCTCAGGAGGGCTGCCTCGTTCAGATCGCCGCACAGCACGATCAGGCCCCAATCGGCTAACGCCTGGCGCACGATGGCGGCTCTTGGGTGCTCGGCCAGTTGGGCCTCAACCGCCAGGGGCACCGCCGCCGCCAGTTCTTCACTGGTGGTGATCAAGATGGCGGCCGCCAGGGGGTCGTGCTCCGCCTGCGCCATTAGATCCGCCGCCACCAGCTCGGCTCGGGCTGTGTGGTCGGCGATCACGAGCACCTCGCTGGGGCCCGCCAGAGAGTCGATCCCCACCCGTCCGTAGACGGCTTTTTTGGCCAGGGTGACCCAGAGGTTGCCTGGCCCGCTGATCACATCCACCCTTGGAATGGTTTCGGTGCCCCAGGCCAGGGCCGCGATGGCTTGGGCCCCACCCACCCGATACACCTCCTTCACGCCCGCCAGATGGGCCGCGGCGAGCACGGTGGGGTTGGGTTCGCCATGGCGGCCAGGGGGAGTGACCATGACAAGGCGCTCGACCCCCGCCACTCGGGCGGGGATGGCATTCATCAGCACGGTGCTCGGGTAGGCGGCCCGTCCCCCTGGCACATAGAGCCCAGCCCTTTCCACGGGTCTCCAGCGTCGGCCCAGTCGTTCGCCGTGGGGCCCACAGATGGCCAGGTCGGCTGGCAGCTGGTGCTCGTGGAAGTGGAGGATGCGCCCGTGGGCCGTCTGAAGGGCTTGCTGCAGGGGCGGGGCCAGTTGCTCCCAAGCCTCCTGCAGTCTGGCTTCAGGCACCCGCAGGGGGTCGGGACGCACCCCATCAAAGGCCTCCGTGAGGCTCAGCAGAGCCCCATCGCCTTCCTGGCGCACCCGCTCGAGAATCTGCTCCACCCTCTTCTCCTCCAGGAGCATCTGGGCCCCTTCGGTGCGTGCAGCGATCTCCTGCAGCCTGGCGGCTGCCGCAGCCGGTTCCCTGAGGCAAGTGAAGAGGGCTGATCCGGAGGAAGCCTGAGGGGCTGACTGGGAGGCGACCACAAGGAGGGCACTCGTTATGCAAAGGCTAGTGCTTGCCGATGGGGGGGTGGACGTGTTGAGTTAGGGTGATCGTTTGTTCGGTCGTTGTCCGGATCCAGTGGCCAATAACAAGTCCTCCAAGAAACGCATCCTGGTTGCCGAGCGCAACCGCCTTCGCAACCGCTCCTACAAATCGGCTCTTCGCACCCTGATGAAGCGCTGCTTCACGGCGTGCATCAGCTGTGGGCAGGAACCGGGCCAGGCGTCTCGCGACGCGGTTGAGCAAACCATGAATGCCGCTTTCAGCAAGATTGACAAGGCGGTGAAAGTGGGCGTCTTGCACAAAAACTCCGGTGCTCACAAAAAATCCCGCCTGAGCGCGGCGGCCAAGAAGGTGCTCGAGCCCGCCTCCTCGGGCGCCCCGGTGAGTAGCTGAAGCCACTCCAGAGCTTTTGAATCCCCCAGCTGCCACCGCTGTGACCTTGGTGGATAGCCACTGCCACCTTGTCTTTCGGCAATTTGACAGTGATCTGCCCGAGGTGGTCTCCCGTTGGCGTGAGGCCGGTGTCGCTGCACTTGTGCATGCCTGCGTGGAGCCCTC
Organism: Cyanobium sp.; assembly: GCA_046081785.1. GTDB lineage: Bacteria > Cyanobacteriota > Cyanobacteriia > PCC-6307 > Cyanobiaceae > Cyanobium. Next base: position 19,586 of record JBJTWN010000102.1, on the reverse strand, counting down.
GGAAATCCCGGCGATCCGTGAGCTGGCCAATCAGCTTCCGGAGCTGCGCTACGCCGTGGGTGTGCATCCGCTCGATACGGGCAAGTGGCAACCGCACACCGCTGCGGAGCTTCGGGAGGCGGCCGTCAACGATCCAAGGGTTGTGGCCGTCGGGGAATTGGGTCTGGATCTCTATCGAGAACAGAACTTGGATGAGCAGATCGGGGTGTTGCTGCCCCAACTTGATCTGGCTTGGGACCTCCAACTCCCGGTGATCGTCCATTGCCGAGATGCCGCTGAGCCCATGCTTGAGGTGTTTCGGCTTCGACACGAACAGGGCACCTGCCCGGCCGGGGTCATGCATTGTTGGGGAGGTACACCCGAAGAGATGGAAGCGTTCCTGGCCCTCGGCTTCCACATCAGCTTCAGTGGCACGGTCACCTTCAGCAAGGCTCAGGCCATACAGGCCTGTGCGCAGCTGGTGCCCCGAGACCGCTACATGGTGGAAACCGATTGCCCGTTTCTCTCTCCGGCGCCTCGCCGTGGCAAGCGCAATGAACCGGCCAATGTGGCTGTGGTGGCCGCCAAGGTGGCAGAGCTCAGGGGCGAGGCTATGGAAGAGGTTGCCCTTACCAGCACGGCCAACGCTTGCCGACTGTTTAAACTGGACCTTCACACTGTATGATTTTAAATTGGCCCGGTGGCGGCAGCGCCCCTTCTCCCTCGGTGTTGGCTTCCTTGGTGATCCCTCCCATGGTGATGGCTTCAGTGATGGGCGAGGAGCTGTTGCAGGAAGGCCTGTTGTTGTGGGGTTCCCCTCCCTTGTGGAGTTAGGCCTTGTTCAGCCCATCTTGGGGCGGCTCGCCTCCTGGTGGAGCCACCCCGTCTTTTTTCCGTCCTCCTGTCTGCAGGTTTCCGCATGAGCAGCGCGATCCAGGTCGCCAAGACCGTCACTTACCTCCCCGATCTGGTGGAGGTGCAGCGGGCGAGTTTCAAGTGGTTCCTGGAGAAAGGCCTGATCGAGGAACTCGACAGCTTTTCACCGATTACCGACTACACCGGCAAGCTTGAGCTCCATTTCATTGGTGACGAGTATCGGCTCAAGCGCCCCCGCCACGATGTGGAGGAGGCCAAGCGGCGTGATGCCACCTTTGCCTCCCAGATGTATGTCACCTGTCGCTTGGTGAACAAAGAGACTGGCGAGATAAAAGAGCAGGAGGTTTTTATCGGCGAACTGCCTTTGATGACGGAGCGGGGAACGTTCATCATCAATGGTGCGGAGCGTGTGATTGTTAATCAAATCGTACGATCCCCCGGTGTTTATTTCAAGGATGAACAGGATAAAAATGGACGCAAGACCTTTAATGCCAGTTTGATTCCCAACCGCGGCGCCTGGTTGAAGTTTGAAACCGATAAGAATGATCTCCTTCACGTGAGGGTGGATAAAACACGCAAGATCAATGCCCATGTTCTGATGCGCGCCATCGGGCTTTCCGATAACGATGTTCTCGATAAGCTCAGGCACCCAGAGTATTACCAAAAGTCCATTGCTGCCGCCAATGACGAGGGAATCTCCTCTGAAGATCAGGCGCTGTTAGAGCTCTACAAAAAGCTGCGCCCGGGTGAACCGCCCTCTGTCAGCGGTGGGCAACAGCTTCTGCACAGTCGCTTCTTCGATGCAAAGCGCTACGACCTCGGCCGAGTTGGCAGATACAAGATCAATAAGAAGCTGCGCCTCACCATCCCCGATGCGGTGCGCACGCTAACCCCTGAGGATGTGCTTTCCACAATTGATTATCTGATCAATCTTGAACTGGATGTTGGTGGCGCCAGTTTGGATGATATTGACCATTTGGGTAATCGAAGGGTTCGATCTGTCGGTGAATTGCTACAAAACCAGGTGAGGGTTGGTCTCAACCGCCTGGAGCGCATCATCAAAGAGCGCATGACCGTTGGAGAGACCGATTCCCTGACCCCAGCCCAGTTGGTCAACCCTAAACCCCTTGTGGCAGCGATCAAGGAGTTTTTTGGTTCGAGTCAGCTGAGCCAGTTCATGGATCAAACCAATCCTCTTGCTGAGCTCACTCACAAACGCCGCATCAGCGCACTTGGCCCAGGTGGCCTGACGCGTGAACGGGCCGGTTTTGCCGTGCGGGATATTCACCCCTCTCACTATGGGCGCATCTGTCCGATTGAGACTCCAGAAGGTCCTAATGCGGGCTTGATTGGCTCTCTGGCCACCCATGCCCGCGTGAACGAATACGGCTTCATCGAAACCCCCTTTTGGAAGGTTGAAAACGGTGTGGTCATCAAGAGTGGTGAGCCGATTTATCTCTCCGCTGACCTGGAGGATGAATGCCGGATCGCTCCGGGAGATATTTCTACTGACTCAGAGGGTTTAATTACTTCTGATCTGGTGCCAGTGCGCTACAGGCAGGACTTTGAAAAGGTCCCGCCTCAGCAGGTGGATTATGTTCAGCTCTCACCTGTTCAAGTTATTTCTGTAGCCACATCACTCATCCCATTCCTTGAGCACGATGACGCCAACCGTGCGCTGATGGGATCCAACATGCAGCGACAAGCTGTTCCCTTGCTCAGGCCGGAACGTCCTTTGGTGGGCACTGGTTTGGAAACTCAGGTGGCCAGGGACTCAGGCATGGTTCCCATCACCCGGGTCAATGGCACCGTGACGTTTGTGGATGCAACAGCAATTGTGATCCGTGATGATGAGGGCGGTGAACATACACATTATCTCCAGAAATATCAGCGATCCAATCAAGATACTTGTCTCAATCAACGCCCCATCGTCAAACAGGGTGATCAGGTGATCGCTGGCCAGGTGTTGGCCAACGGCTCTGCCTGTGAGGGGGGCGAGATTGCCTTAGGACAAAACGTTATGATCGCCTACATGCCCTGGGAAGGATATAATTATGAAGATGCGATCTTGGTGAGCGAGAGACTTGTTCATGATGATCTCTATACATCTGTGCACATTGAAAAATATGAGATCGAGGCACGGCAAACAAAGTTGGGGCCAGAGGAGATCACGAGGGAGATTCCAAATGTTGCGGAAGAAAGCTTGAGAAATCTCGATGAGATGGGGATCATCCGGATCGGCGCCTATGTAGAGAGTGGCGATATTCTTGTTGGAAAGGTCACTCCCAAGGGTGAATCTGACCAGCCACCAGAAGAAAAATTGTTACGAGCCATCTTTGGCGAGAAGGCCCGCGATGTGCGGGATAACTCTTTGCGGGTACCCAGTACGGAGCGGGGACGGGTTGTCGATGTGCGCATCTACACCCGCGAGCAAGGCGATGAGCTGCCGCCTGGGGCCAACATGGTCGTCCGTGTTTATGTTGCTCAACGCCGCAAGATTCAGGTGGGCGACAAAATGGCCGGGCGTCATGGCAATAAAGGAATCATCAGCCGCATTCTTCCTCGCGAAGACATGCCCTACCTCCCCGATGGCACGCCGATTGACATTGTGCTCAACCCTCTGGGCGTCCCCAGCCGAATGAATGTCGGTCAGGTGTTTGAGTGCTTGATGGGTTGGGCCTCCGCCCACCTCGGTTGTCGCGTCAAAGTTATTCCCTTTGATGAGATGCACGGAGCTGAAAAATCCAAGCAAACCGTCCAGGCCTACCTGGAAGAAGCTGCGAAACAACCGGGGAAGGATTGGGTCTATGACCCGGAGAACCCGGGCAAAATCCAATTGATTGATGGCCGTTCAGGTGAGCCATTCGACCAGCCTGTCACCGTTGGCTACGCCCACATTCTCAAATTGGTGCACCTTGTCGACGACAAAATTCACGCACGCTCCACCGGACCCTATTCATTGGTCACCCAACAGCCCTTGGGTGGAAAAGCCCAACAGGGTGGTCAGCGGCTGGGTGAAATGGAGGTGTGGGCCTTGGAAGCCTACGGAGCCGCCTATACGTTGCAAGAGCTGCTCACCGTCAAATCTGACGACATGCAGGGACGGAACGAAGCTCTGAACGCCATCGTGAAAGGGAAACCCATCCCACGGCCAGGGACTCCCGAATCGTTCAAGGTGTTGATGCGTGAGTTGCAGTCCCTGGGGTTGGATATTGCTGTCTACACCGATGCTGGTGAAGAGGTGGATTTGATGCAAGACATTAATCCGCGTCGCAGCACACCGAGTCGTCCAACGTATGAATCCCTTGGTGTCGCAGACTACGACGAAGACTGATTCTCTGTTTTCCTGTTACCCCGCGCGCTTCTTCTCCCATGACTAACAGCAACTCCCGAAACGAGAACTACTTCGACTACGTCAAGATCACACTTGCATCCCCTGAGCGAATCATGCAGTGGGGGCAACGTACGTTGCCGAATGGACAGGTTGTCGGTGAGGTCACCAAGCCAGAGACCATTAATTACAGAACGCTCAAGCCAGAAATGGATGGGCTCTTTTGCGAGAAAATCTTTGGTCCATCCAAGGATTGGGAATGCCACTGCGGTAAATACAAACGTGTCCGCCATCGCGGCATCGTGTGTGAGCGTTGCGGGGTGGAGGTGACGGAAAGTCGTGTGCGGCGGCACAGGATGGGTTTCATCAAGCTTGCCGCGCCTGTCTCCCATGTTTGGTACCTGAAAGGGATCCCGAGCTATGTGGCGATTCTGCTGGATATGCCCCTCAGGGATGTTGAGCAAATTGTCTACTTCAACTGCTATGTCGTCTTGGATCCAGGCGACCATAAAGACTTGGTTTACAAGCAGCTGTTAACCGAGGATGAATGGCTTGAAATTGAGGATCAAATCTTCGCGGAAGATTCTGAGATCGAAAATGAACCGATCGTGGGAATTGGTGCTGAGGCTCTCAAGCAACTGCTCTCAGATCTTGAGCTGAGTGAAATCGCGGAGCAACTTCGCGAGGAGATTAGTGCCAGCAAAGGCCAAAAGCGAGCCAAGCTCATCAAGCGCTTGCGCGTGATTGATAATTTCATCGCTACGGACGCCCGCCCTGAGTGGATGGTGCTGGATGTGATCCCTGTGATTCCTCCTGATCTGCGTCCGATGGTGCAGCTGGATGGAGGTCGCTTTGCGACCAGTGATCTCAATGATCTTTACCGCAGGGTGATCAATCGAAACAATCGCCTGGCGCGGCTCCAGGAGATTCTTGCGCCCGAGATCATTGTGCGCAACGAAAAGCGCATGCTCCAAGAAGCCGTCGATGCCCTCATTGACAATGGTCGACGGGGCCGAACCGTGGTTGGTGCCAATAACCGCGCCCTCAAGTCCCTCAGCGACATCATTGAAGGTAAGCAGGGACGCTTCCGTCAAAATCTTCTGGGCAAGCGCGTCGATTATTCAGGCCGCTCAGTGATTGTGGTTGGACCGAAGTTGAAGATGCATCAGTGCGGGCTGCCCAAGGAGATGGCGATTGAGCTCTTCCAGCCCTTCGTCATCCACCGGCTCATTCGCCAAAACATCGTCAACAACATCAAGGCAGCGAAAAAGCTGATACAAAAGGCTGATGACGAGGTTATGCAGGTGTTGCAGGAAGTCATCGAAGGGCATCCTATTTTGCTCAATCGTGCCCCCACACTCCACAGATTAGGAATCCAGGCCTTTGAACCGAAGCTCGTCGATGGGCGAGCCATTCAATTGCATCCTCTCGTCTGCCCAGCCTTCAACGCCGACTTTGACGGCGACCAGATGGCCGTTCACGTCCCGCTCGCCATTGAGGCGCAGACGGAGGCGCGCATGTTGATGTTGGCCAGTAACAACATTCTCTCGCCTGCCACCGGTGAGCCCATCATCACTCCCTCCCAAGACATGGTGCTTGGCGCCTACTACCTCACGGCCGTCAACCGGGCAAAAACCAAGCCTGAATTTGGTGATCGCGCTCTGACCTACGCGAGCCTTGAGGATGTGATTGCTGCATTTGAAGAGAAGCATCTCCATCTACACGATTGGATTTGGGTGCGTTTCCGCGGCGAGGTGGACACAGAAGAGGAGGGAGATTCACCCCTCTCCTCGGAAACTCTCTCAGATGGTACGCGCGTCGAACAATGGCGTTATCGCCGCGATCGATTTGATGAAGACGGTGCTCTGATCAGTCGCTATCTCTTAACGACGGTTGGTCGCGTTGTGATTAATCAAACAATCATTGACGCAGTTGCTGCTAAATAATCATCGTCTTTTTTGCTTCTTTACCTCTCCACCTGACTCCACCAACCGATCATGAGCACGTCCTCCGCAAAGAAGAAAGCAGCCAAAGCCTCGGCGCCTGCGGGTCCAAAAGTGGAACACGGTTTTGGGCAAGTTGCTCCTCCTTTTCGTAATCGGGTGATCGATAAGAAGGCCCTCCGCAGTCTTGTGGCTTGGGCCTACAAACACCATGGGACGGCTGCCACCTCATCAATGGCTGATGAGCTGAAGAATCTCGGCTTTCATTACGCCACGCAGGCAGCAGTTTCGATCTCTGTCGACGACCTCAGGATTCCGACAGAGAAGGCCCGCTTGTTGCAGGAGGCAGAGGAAGAAATTACCAACACAGAGGAGCGCTATCGCTTAGGTGAAATTACCGAGGTGGAACGACACACCAAAGTGATCGATACATGGACAGAGACGAATGAACGCCTAGTGGAAGAGGTTAAGCGAAACTTTAACGAAAATGATCCGCTCAATTCTGTTTGGATGATGGCCAATTCTGGCGCCAGGGGCAACATGTCACAGGTGCGTCAGTTGGTTGGAATGCGCGGATTGATGGCCAACCCCCAGGGAGAGATCATTGACTTGCCTATTCGCACCAATTTCAGAGAAGGATTAACGGTTACCGAATATGTGATCTCTTCCTATGGCGCCCGGAAGGGGTTGGTGGACACGGCCCTGCGAACGGCGGATTCGGGCTACCTCACCCGGCGGTTGGTGGATGTTGCCCAAGATGTCATTGTTCGGGAAGAAGATTGTGGGACAACCCGCGGTCTCGTGATTGAAGCTGATGAAAAGGGCCGTTTCCACAGCAAGTTGATTGGCCGATTGGCCGCCGATCCCATCGTTGATCAAAATCGTCACGAACTGGCTCCCCGTGATGCGGAGATCGACGCTCCCCTTAGCCAGGCGATCGAACGCGCCGGTATTCGCACAGTGGTGGTGCGATCTCCCCTGACCTGTGAGGCGGCCCGTTCGGTTTGTCGCAAGTGCTACGGCTGGGCCTTGGCACACAACCAGCTCGTTGACCTTGGTGAGGCCGTGGGCATCATTGCTGCCCAGTCCATCGGGGAGCCTGGCACCCAGCTCACCATGCGCACCTTCCACACCGGCGGAGTCTCTACGGCAGAAACGGGTGTGGTTCGATCACTGTCTGCAGGTTTGGTTGAGTTTGGCCCGAAGGCGCGTGTCCGTCCCCATCGCACACCTCATGGGGTGGAGGCCCATCTGGCCGAGATCGACTTCCAGCTGCATTTGAAAGCAAGCGACAAGGGTAAGAGCCAAAAACTGGACATCACGGCGGGTTCGATTCTGTTTGTCAACGATGGGCAGAGCGTGTTGGCCGACACCATCCTTGCCCAGATTTCCTCCGGTGCTCAGGTTAAAAAGAGCGTTGAGAAAGCCACCAAGGATGTGATTTGTGACCTTGCAGGTCAGGTGCGATTTGAAGATGCCATTCAACCGCGAGAAGTTACCGATCGTCAGGGGAACATCACCCATAAAGCACAGCGTCTTGGTCGGCTGTGGGTGTTCAGTGGCGATGTTTACAACCTTCCTCCAAACGCCCAGCCCGTGATTCAGGGTGGCAAAGCGGCCCACACAGGCGATGTCTTGGCTGAGAGCCGTCTGGTGAGCGAGTACGGCGGTGCCGTGCGTCTGCGTGAGTCGGCGGGTGACTCTCGCGAAGTTCAAATCGTCACCACAAGTCTGACGCTCAAAGAATGCAAGTTGGTGCATGAATCCACGCACTCCGGAGAGATTTGGCACCTGGAAGATAAGGAGGGGGCCAGATACTTGTTGCGCACTGCCCCTGGCAGCAAGATCGGTGCTGGCGAGGTTATCGCTGAACTGGCGGACGATCGTTTTCGCACCAAGACGGGTGGGATGGTCAAGTTTTCTCCAGGCCTGTCCATCAAGAAAGCCCGCTCTGCCAAGCATGGCTTTGAAGTGAGCAAAGGGGGAACCCTGTTGTGGATCCCCCAGGAAACTCACGAGATCAACAAAGATATTTCTCTGTTGATGATTGAAGATGGCCAGTGGATCGAGGCTGGCACTGAAGTCGTTAAAGACATTTTCAGCCAGACCGCTGGCATCGTCACTGTGACGCAGAAGAATGATATTCTCCGTGAAATTATTGTGCGATCGGGTCGCCTACACCTCGTTGCTGACAGCAAGGTGCTTGGCCGCTATCGCGAGGGTTTGATGGTGAACCCTGGCGATGAAATCACACCAGATATCATTGCCGACACCATGGTGTTTGTGGAGTCTGTGGATACCACCGAAGGTGGTGCCCTGCTGCTGCGGCCGGTGGAAGAGTATTTCATCCCTGACGAAGCTCATCTGCCGGAATCGCTCACGATCAAGCAGCCTGGTGGCCCCTATCTCGGTCTCAAGGCGACCCAGCGACTGACGTTCAAAGACGGTGAGCTTGTCAAATCCGTTGAGGGTGTGGAGCTGCTGCGCACGCAGCTCATCTTAGAGACGTTTGATACCACTCCACAGATGACGGTGGATGTGGAGGCCATCGCCGATAAGCGCGCCAAAACGATTGATCGCTTGCAGCTGGTCATTTTGGAAACGCTGCTTGTGCGGCGCGACACGCTCTCCGATGCCAGCCACGGCTCCACCCACACCGAGCTGCAGGTGAATGATGGAGATCTGGTGAAGCGAGGAGATGTGGTGGCAACCACCCAGATTCTCTGCAAGGAAGATGGCGTGGTGCAGCTTCCCGATGCCACCTCAGATGAACCGATTCGCCGCTTGATTGTGGAGCGGGCTGGAGATACGCGCACGATCAGCCTCAATCAGCTCCAACCCATGGTTTCGGTGGGAGACCGTCTAGTCGAGGGAGATCTTCTTGCTGACGGTCTCACCTCTCCGTGCTGCGGTCAGGTGGAGACGCTGGCGGAGGGGGAGATCACCATTCGACTCGGGCGCCCTTACATGGTGTCTCCCGATTCGGTGTTGCACGTGCGGGATGGAGAACTGGTGCAGCGCGGCGATGGGCTTGCACTGCTGGTGTTTGAACGGCAGAAAACAGGAGACATCGTGCAAGGACTACCCCGTATCGAAGAACTCTTGGAGGCACGTCGTCCCCGGGATTCATCCATCCTTTGCCGCAAGGGTGGCACGGTTCAAATCAAACAAGGTGAGGATGATGATTCGATCACGGTTTCGGTGATCGAATCGGACGATGCTCTGACCGATTATCCAATTCTCCTCGGTCGCACCGTGATGGTCAGCGATGGCCAGCAGGTGAGTGCGGGCGAACTCTTAACGGATGGACCGATTAATCCACACGAACTCCTTGAGTGCTTCTTCGAGGATCTGCGTGCCTCCAAGCCCACGATGGAAGCAGCGCAGGTGGCAATCTCCAAGCTGCAATTCCGCATGGTGCAGGAGGTGCAGAATGTCTATAAGTCCCAGGGGGTCTCAATCGATGACAAGCACATCGAGGTCATTGTTCGTCAGATGACCAACAAGGTGAGGATTGAGGATGCGGGTGATACCACCCTTCTGCCTGGTGAGCTCATTGAGTTGCGGCAGGTGGAGCAGGTGAATTCAGCAATGGCGATCACTGGAGGGGCACCTGCGGAGTTCACGCCGGTGTTGCTCGGCATCACCAAGGCTTCTCTGAACACGGATAGCTTCATCTCCGCCGCCAGCTTCCAGGAGACCACTCGCGTGCTCACGGAGGCGGCCATCGAAGGCAAGAGTGATTGGCTGCGCGGTCTGAAGGAAAACGTGATCATCGGTCGCTTGATTCCAGCTGGCACTGGCTTCAGTGGTTTTGAAGAGGAATTGCGCGCTGAGGCGGGTCCCCATCCCGACATCCTCGAAGAGGAGGCCGCTGGCTACCGCCGCATGCAAAACCTGCGTCCCGATTACACGGTTGACCTGCCTGCCCCACCTGTCAATCTTGCTGTTCTGGATGACCCCTCCGATGAGGATTTGGAGGCCACCCGCAGTCGTCATGGCATCGAGGCTTCCTCCAGCACATTTGCGGCGTTCACCCGGCCCGCTCAGGAGGAGGGGCTCGAAGAAGATCTGCTCCCTGATCCCGAAGCGCTGGAAGATCTGCAGGAAGAGGGGTTGCTCAGCGATGACTGACTCCACAGAACTCGGTACGCCCATCCCGAAGCGACGGCTGCCGCGCTGGGGCTTTCACCCCCATAACGAGCTGCTCAATGGCCGCCTGGCCATGTTGGGTTTCATTGCACTCCTCCTTGTGGAATGGAAGCTCGGCCATGGCATTCTTTCCAGCCGGTGATGCCACCGCTCCTGGGGCGTGGTTTGGCCGAATTGGAAGCGTGGGCTGTTGCTGAGGGGCAGCCCTCCTTTCGTGGACGCCAGATCCATGAATGGATCTATCGAAGAGGCGTGCATGACCTGGCGGCGATCACTGTGCTTCCCCAGGCTTGGCGCGCCTCCTTGCAGGAGAGGGAGAAGACGGATGGCCAGCCCCTGATTGGGCGCCTGGTGGAACAACACAGGCGTGTGGCAGCGGATGGCACCACCAAACTGCTGCTGAGCACAAGCGATGGCTTGCGGCTGGAAACCGTAGGCATTCCTACGGAGGAACGACTCACCGTTTGCGTGAGCTCGCAAGTGGGCTGCCCCATGGCTTGCCGCTTCTGTGCCACAGGCCTGGACGGGTTGGCTCGCTCGCTGGCCTTGCATGAGATTGTGGATCAGGTGCTCAGTGTGCGGGAGGCGATGGAGCGTCGCCCCACCCATGTGGTGTTCATGGGCATGGGAGAACCTCTCCTGAACACGGAGGCCGTGCTGCAGGCGATTGCTGTGTTTTGCCGGGATCTGGGCATGGCCCAGCGGCAGATCACGGTGAGCACAGTGGGTGTGCCAGGCAGCTTGCCGACGCTTGCCCAACGGGCTCACCAGATCCTGGGCAGGGCCCAATTCACTCTGGCGGTGAGTTTGCATGCTCCAGATCAGGAGCTGCGCGAAACGCTGATTCCTACCGCACGCGCCTATCGACTCGACCAACTTCTGCAGGATTGTCGCGACTATGCGCACCAGACCTCCAGGCGGGTGAGTTTTGAATACATTCTCCTGGCCGGTGTTAATGATGCCCCGCAGCAGGCCAAAGCTTTGGCTCACCTGTTGCGTGGCTTCCAGAGCCATGTGAACCTGATCCCCTACAACCCCATTGGCGGCGAGGCGTTTGATCGGCCCTCCGCGGAGCGAGTGGAGCGTTTTCGGCAAACCTTGCTTGACCAACACATCGCCGTGAGTGTGCGGGCCAGTCGCGGCCTTGATCAGGACGCTGCCTGCGGCCAGCTGCGTCGATCCTTAGCGGCGGCCTGAAGGGCACCGCCAACGGACCATGCCCTGCTCCCCTTGGCTGATGTCCTGAAGCCGCCGCAGATCGCTGGAGAGAAGATAGCGGCGTTCGAGGGTGTAAGGGATGGCAGGCCCCCCCGCAGCCCTTATGCCAGCCACCGGCTTGGCAGCGATCCGGATCGAGAGCTTGATCCGGCGGGGATTCTCCACCTGCAACGCCACAACCTCCGCCCGGCCGCTGAACAAGGTGGCGTGGTGCGGTTCCAACACCAAGCGGCCTTCACTGCGGGGGGAGCCACACGCCTCCAAAGGGGCGTTCCACTCGCCAAGGAATGCCTCTGGAATGGCTTGGAGGTTGAGCGCAGGCTGGGTTCCTGGAGGGGCTGGGAGGCAGCTCAGCAGGCTGATCCAGGCCATCCCGAAGAGTTGAACGCTTCCCTTGCTTCGAGCCTTTGCCTGTTTGGGCAGGGGAGGTCTCAGTAGGGCCAACGGATGTTCCCGGATCGCAGATCCACATGGGTGAAGCCTCTTCCTGCAGCAACCCCGTAGCCCAAGGCCCGATCTTTCCAAGCCACGGTGTCGAGCCAGTGTTCAAATTGCTGATCCCGGCCATCCATGCTGTAGATGTCTGCGGCCCGGCCTGTGATGTGTTGGCTGTTCGGCACACCGCCCACCTCGGCATTGATGTCGATCGGGGAATTCGGGCGATACCAGGAGGTCACCCCAATCGGCGAGCCCCAGGCGTCGCGGACTTTGTCGAGTTCTTGGGCCAGCAACAGAATGTTTTTTTCCTCTTGGCTGCCTGCCCTCGGGATGCGGCGCCGGTCTTTCTGAGTGACCTCGCCAACAGTGAAATAGCGAGAGACCCGGGCATTCATGTCCTGCCAGTTGATGGGGGCCGTGGGGTCATAGGGTGGGCGGTCGGCTTCTCTGCTGGGTTTAGCTGGGGGCGTTGACCCAACCGCTTGCTGGCTGAGTTGTTGTTCCCAGGCTTCACAATCGGCGGGGCTGTTGATCTCGTGCTCGGCCTGGCTGATGGCTTGGGACGGTTCCATCCCTCCCCACACCAGCCCTTCAGCCCGTCGGCGTCTGCCAAGCCCCACCTCCGTGGCATCGCCAGGATTGCGGTAGAGCATCAAGGCTCCAGGGATGGCTTGCCAGTTGCGTTCCCTGAGGTGACGATCGATGGTGTTGTGTTCGCCGTCTCCATAAAAGTAGGCGCCATTATTATAGGCGAAGCTGCACAAAGCAGCTTTTTGTTTGTTGGTCATCTCGGGCCAATAGGGAATAGTGCGTTGGAGAACGTTCCAAAACTTTTCGCGACAGTTGTAATCGTAAAGGTCATCCGCTTGGCGTTGGCTGATCACATCCCCCAAGCGAATCGGAGAGCCATCGCGGTAGAAGGTGCTTCCCCAGCCAATCGTGATCGGTAAACCAGTGGGGCCTGGATCGGGATAGGCCGTCAGGCAACAGCTTTCGTAGTGGTGATTGAGGGCGGCCACCTCCGGCGGCAGGTTGACGGTGGTTGTGGTGGCCATGGGGGTTGGGAGAGGGGGCGCCATCGCTGCAGTGGGCGGTGTTGGGGGGGCAGCTGCGATCAGCCAAGCCTCCGGCGGAATCTTGAAACGCTGGGGATTGATGTAGCGCTCGCTGCCTGGCGGCAGGGGAGTGGACTCCATGGGCCCGCTGTAGGGGCCTGCCAACTTGATCAAGGCGAGTTGGTCGTTGGGGCCGGGGCGGATCCACTCAATGGCCAGCAGGGAGCCGGGTTCCACATAGGAATCGGCAACGGCAGCACGGGGCTCGGGGCTTAAACCGGCCCGCTCTCGGGCTTGGATGTAGGGCATCAGAGGGTGCCTCCCTCACGGATCTGTTGGAGGGGGGTGGCGACCGCTGTTGAGAGCGCCGTGCCGTTGCTTGAAGGGGCCACGGGCGTCGCTGGTTGTTGCGCCGCCAGTTTGGCCCTGAGGGCATTGATCTCCTGTTGGAGCACGCTCAAGCGCGGGTCCTCCACAACGTTGGCCAAGGCTGTGCTGAGCACCTGGTTCTCCCCTTGCAGGGCGGCTGCGGCAGTGGTCAAGGGGCTGGGCGGGATGGCGCTGTAGGCCTGCAGACGCTGCTCGGCAAATTTCTGCACGGCCTTGGGGGCAAAGGCCGCAATCAGAAAGCCGAAGGTGAGGGTGAGGCCTGTGTCATCCCTTGGTGGATAGACCGTTTTGGTGGTGCCATCCGCAGCGGTGACTTGCATCCCATTGCTACGCACCATTGTGAGCCCTCCAAAGACGATGGAGGCGATCAAAGCCAACATGCACATCAGGCGCATGGCGGAGCGATTGCCGGGGCTTTCTTCGAGAAAGCCCGTGCCTTGTTTGCTGAAGATCTCTGGATCAATCAGGGAGGGTTGAACCAAATTGTTTCTTGCAATGATGGGGGGCTGAGCGTAAAAGCCTGTGTACATAGCGACCCCTTCGTTCGTGGGTTTTTTCATTGTGTCGAGCTTCATCCACAGCTCTTGCCAACGCCATGATCCTTAACGATTCGCGCCTCCGGCCTTCTGAAAAAGGGGGGTTAGCCTCAACTTGCTTTGCCCGGTTGCTGCACGCTGCCATGGACATCACTTCCCAGTTGATCGAAGCGCTGTTGCAACGGGGTGTGCGCCGCGTCTATGGCGTGCCTGGGGATTATGTGTTGGGGTTGTTTGACCGGTTGGAGCGCTCGCCGATCGATGTGATCTGCATGGCGGGGGAGGAAGGGGCTGGCTTTGCGGCTGATGCGCACGCCCGCCTGCAGGGACTGGGGGTGGCGGTGGTGACCTACGGGGTTGGGGCCCTCAAGTTGCTGAACCCCGTGGCGGGCGCCTATGCGGAGCGCTCACCCCTGCTCGTGATCAGTGGCGCTCCGGGCCTGCGGGAATCCGATGAGCACGCCCTGCTGCATCACCGCATCCGGGCCAGCGACACCCAGGAGCGCTTCTTCAAGGAGGTTTGCTCCCAAACGGCCTGCTTGGATTCGGGCCGCACTGCGGTGGCCAAGATGCTCAGGGTGTTGGAGGCCATGCGGCGGGAATCGCGGCCTGGCTATCTGGAGCTGCCCCGCGATTCCCTCACCCGCCCTGTGCCCCGCCCGCTGCCCTCCCTCATCCTGCCGGCCACGGCCCAGGTGGCCGACCTGCATCGCCGCACGGGCCTGACGATTCTTGAGTGGCTGCGCTCGCGCCAGCGACCGGTGGTGTTGGCGGGGGTGGAGGTGCACCGCTTCGGATTGCAGCAGCAGCTGCAGGAGGTGCTTGAGCGGGAGGGCTGGCCCTTTGCCACCAGCTTGAGCGGCAAATCCCTGCTTAGTGAGCAACATCCTCAATATCTCGGGGTGTATGAGGGGGCCATGGGTCCCGAGGCGGTGCGGGAGGTGGTGGAGGGCAGCGATGGCTTGCTGATCCTGGGCATGCCCCTGAGTGATTTGGACACGGGTGTGTACACCATGCAGCTGAATGCGGAAACCTGCCTGCGGGTGGAGATGGACCGTGGATTGCAGTGGATGCACGGCGATCAAGACACCCTCGATCCAGTGACCCTGCTGCAGGTGTGGAAGGAAGCGGAGCCCCCGGCGCGGCCCACGGCCTATCAGCCGCCGGTGAGCCCTGTGCCGGCGGTGCCGTTTGTGCCGGTGGCCGGGGAGCGCCTCACGGTGCGGCGCCTGCTCTTGGCGGTGGATGCGGTGTTGGCCGACAACACCGTGGTGCTCGCCGACACCGGGGATGCCACCTTCGCCTCCCTCGCCCTGCACCTGAAGGAGGCCAACGACTACATCAACAGCGGCAACTGGGCCTCTCTGGGCTTTGCGCTGCCCGCGGCTGTGGGCGCCTGGGGCGCCCATCCCGACCAGCGTCCCCTGGTGCTCGTGGGGGATGGAGCCCTGCTGATGAGCGCCATCGAGCTGGCCACGCTGGCCCGCTACCGCATCCCTGCCCTGGTGGTGGTGATGGACAACGCTGGCTACGGCACCGAACGGCCGATGCTCGATGGCCCTTTCAACGATGTGGCTCCGGTGGACCATGTGGGCCTGGCCCTGGCGATGGGGTTCCGGGCTGCGAGGCGGGTGGCCGCGGAAACAGACCTCTGGGAGGCCCTCCAGCTGTTTGCCGGCGACACCAGCGGCCCCACGCTGATCAGTGCGGAGTTGGATCCCCTGGATGCCTCCGATGCCCTGCGCAATCTCACCACCGCGCTGGGCAAGAAGGTGAAGGCCGGAGCTCGGGGCTGAGCCATGCCACTGCTGCGCTATCTGGATCCCGAGGGCGAGGTGCACTGGGCACGGGCAGAGGGATCAGGCCCCTGGGAGAGGTTGAGGGGGGATCGTTTGGCCGCCTGGGAGCCCAGCGGCGAGGAAGCCCGCATCGCCCGACTCCTGGCGCCGGTGCAGCCGCCAGCGATCTTTTGCATCGGGTTGAACTACCGGCGCCATGCGGCGGAGACCGGCGCCGCCTTGCCGGAGTGGCCGGTGCTGTTCATGAAGTCGCCCGGGGCGGTGCAGGACCCGCAGGGCCCGATCACTCTGCCGACGGCGCTGGCCAGCGGCCAGGTGGATTACGAGGGGGAACTGGCGGTGGTGATTGGCCGGCGTTGCCGCAATGTGAGCCGCCAGGAGGCTTTGGGGGCGGTGTTGGGCTTCACCTGCGGCAATGACGTGAGCGCTCGCGATTGGCAGAAGCAGTGGGGCGGAGGGCAGTGGTGCCGCGGCAAAACCTTCGACACCTTCGCCCCGCTGGGGCCGGTGTTGGTGCCGCCGGAGGAGCTGGCCGATCCCTTGCGCTTGGGCTTGCGCACCCGCTTGAACGGGGAGGTGGTGCAGGAGGGGAACACCAGCGACATGATCTTCGACGTGCCCTCCTTGATCGCTTTTTTGAGTGGCAGCACCACGCTGCTCCCCGGCACCGTGATCTTCACCGGCACGCCCGAGGGGGTGGGAATGGCGGCCACGCCGCCGCGCTGGTTGCGGCCAGGGGATGTGGTGAGCGTGGAGATCGAGGGGATCGGCACGCTCACCAATCCGGTGATAGCCGAGACGACTTGAAGCCGTGGGTTTATGGTCATCTAAACGTGCTTGCGAGACGTTCATGCTCACCCTCGACACTTGCTGCACCCTGGTGCCCTATTTCGACGTTCCCGCCGAAAACCTCGCAGCATTCAAAGCTTTGGGTCCCCAGTTCGTTGCACGAACCAGGAACGAGCCTGGCTGTGTGCATTACGCCTTCTCCTTCCATGGAACAACAGCGCACTGCCGCGAGGGATACAGCAACGCCGAGGCCGTTCTCGCCCACTTGGACAACGTCGGTGAGTTGCTCGCACAGGCCCTGAAGATCGCCAAGATTGTCCGACTCGAAGTTCATGCGCCAGCCGCCGAGATCGAGAAGCTCAAGGCCCCGATGGCAGCGTTGAATCCGCAATTCTTCCTCTTGGAGGAGGGGTTTCGTCGCAGCGGAGACTGACCCCCCCCCAGTGGGAACGACCGCTGCAGGCGTTCCGCAGCGCAGAGGCCGGCGGCAAGACGTACGGGTGCTTTCCGAGGCCCAACCTGGTCTTCAGCCGCCTGCGGAGCTTGCGGGTTCAGGCTGTTCGAAGAGGTCGCGATCGCCTGCCCGGGGTGCCGTGGCTGGCAGGGTGCCGGGCATGATTTCGAGCTGGGGGCTGAATTCCACGAGCAGGCCTTTCAGCTGTTGAACGAGGGAGGCATCGCCTTCCAGCCTCACCTTTCCTTCACCCACCAGGGCAGGGAATGTGCTTTGACCCGACATGATCAGCTCCAGATCGCTGCGGTTCATCTCGATGGAGAGATCTGCCGCGGGGCTCTGAAAGCCCTTGATGTTGGAGAGAGTGGAGTTGCGCATCTCCAGAATGAACTGTTCGCCATTGTCTGGTGTGCTGAGATTGATCGTGAAGGCGAGTCCTGCGGCTTTGCGGCTATCGAGGCGAATGCCGAGATAGTCGAGCAGCAGGTCGGTGGACATGGCTCGAACCGTATCGGGACTGACGGGCTGACCGGTGACGCCACTCGGAAAGCCATTGCGCAATTCGAAGGCGGCGGCGAGGAAGCTATTGCGCACACTTGGGCTTTCTTTTTGATAGCCCACCTGCTCAAACGCATCGGCGAGGAGATCCTTGGCGCTCTGGTTGTGGGGTTCGGCGTAGACCAGCTTGTTGAGAAGCTCGATGGCACTCAAATACTTGGCTTGCTCAAAGAGCTCCTGGCCCTTGGCGAGGATCCGCTCGGCTCCGCCCATCATTTCCACGTAGAGCGGAGCTGATTCAGCGGGTGAGAGCGGAATCAAGGTGGCTGGATTGGCATCCCAATAGCCGAGATAGCGATTGATCACCGCCCGGCTGTTGTGCTCCTCCGAGCCGTGATAGCTCCTTGCGGCCCATTGCTGTTTGAGGCTTTCGGGTTGTTGATAGATGTTGTGAATTTCATTGATCGTCACCCCCTTGTTGGCCTGGTGCAGCACTTCATTGTGGAGGTGCGCGTAGGCGTCACGCTGGGTGCGCATCACCTCTTGAATGCGTTCATTGCCCCAACGGGGCCAGCTGTGGGAGGCGAACATCACCACGGCCTCCTGGCCAAAGGGATAGAGAGCCTCGCCGATCTTTTTGGACCACTCCAGGGCATCCCTGACGAGTGCACCCCGGAGGGTGTAGATGTTGTGGATGGTGCCGCAGATGTTTTCCGCCGCCCAGAAGGCTTTCCAGCCGGGGAAATAGGTGTTCATCTCGGCTGGGGCTTCGGTGCCGGGGGTGTTTTGGAACACCATCCGCACACCATCGATCGTCAGTTCTTCGATGTCTTGGGCAATGCTGCGGCTGGGTTCAATCAGGCCAGTCTTCCCAGCCGCGGCGTTTTTTCCGATCGATTGATCGACATGACCGTAGGGACTGAGGGGTAAGAGCAGGCCGTATTGATAGAAGGCACGCCGGGTCATGGCGGTGCCGGTGTAGATGTTTTCCGCGATGGCGTGCTTCATGAATTCAGCGGGAGCCAGGATTTGCACCTTGCCGCTTTTCACATCGTCTTCTGTGGTGACACCACGCACTCCGCCGAAATGGTCGACATGGCTGTGGGAGTAGACCACGGCCACAACCGGCCGCTCGCCGAGCTGCTGGTTGACAAAATCGAGCGCCGCCCGTGCAGTTTCCTTGCAGGTGAGCACGTCAAACAGGATCCAGCCGGTCTCGCCCTTGATGATGGTCATGTTGGCGAGATCAAAACCTCTTATTTGATAGATTTTGTCGGGCAATACCTCATAGAGCCCGTAGGCCATGTTCAAGACGGCCTGCCGCTGCAGTGAGGGGTGAATGCTGTCAAAAACGCTGTCAAAGCCTTGGAGCAGAAACTCGTAGCAGCCCATATCCCAGGCCACATTGCCGGCTTCCGCCATGATCTGCTTGTAGTCCGGTGCGGCGATGAAGCCGCGCTGGGCTTCTTCGAAGTCGCGCTGATCCTCGAAGGGCAAGCTACGGCGCAGCGCCTTCTGAAACTCGATCGTGGTAGCCGAGGGAAGCTTCCCCCTGGCATCAAAGTGTTGTGTGTTCATGGTGTTGTGCCTTTCGAGGCTGCTCGTGTGTCGGTGTGCTTCCCCTCAGGGTGTCACTGACGTGATGGTTTGTCAGCTTCTTGATGTCTTCACGAAACCGTGCGATGTTCAAGTCGTCTGTGGGGGGCTATGCCTACCAGCCCTACTTCATCGACCCGAAAGTGAATGCTCTGGGATTCAACATGTTTCCCACCAAGGATGATCGCTGGTATCTGCCTACGGCGCACGCCCCAGGAGTGGTGCGAGCAACGCAGGGGGAGCTTCTGGCGCGCACGCCGATGGTCGAGATCATCAAAATCGGCGACAGCGAGCCCGAACTCCCCCCCTTGGTGGATCCCTCGTGACCGTTGTCTGGCATCAAAGTGGCCGCTTTCACTCATGTGATCGCCGGGATGCATAGTATTATTATTTGCCTTGTGCTTTTCGAGTGTCAATAATGCATCTGCATCCGATTGTGCAAGATTCAGATCGCTCACGGCTTGAGTTCGAGTTTATGGATTCTAGTGCGTGCCTAACTCCTTATTGGGAGGTTCCGAGAACCACACCCCGA
>JBJTWN010000101.1:0-6839 GCA_046081785.1 Cyanobium sp. | reverse complement strand
CTTGCCCCAGGGCTTCACCGTGCAGGTTTGCCGCGAGGTGTTCATCCAACAGGTGAGCTGCTCGGCGGCGCGGCCGGGGAGGGCCGAGAGGCCCGTGAGGGTGGCCGCGATGGTGGCCAGGGCCAGCCGGGTGGGCAGGGATATCAACGCTTAAGCAAGAGGCATTCCATGGTGGCAAACCACCAGCCTGCTCACCTTCAGACACCGCGATCGATCGGCGAGCAGAACGGCCGACAGCGCAACATCGCCGATGCCTTCGCCGTCTGCCGCTTCACAGCAGCGACCCCTGATGATCCTGAGGCTCCAGGCAGGGCGCGGGGGCAGGTTCTTCGCTCCGCTCCTCGGCTTCGCCCGCCTTCACCTCCAAGGCCTGCTCGATCACCCGATCGGTGAGGGCATCGAAATAGGCTGCCAGGCTGCTCTGCAACTCCTGGAATTCGGGCCATCACGGTGGTTCGCCGTCGGCCTCGGTAGCGGTAGGGCTGCACGCCATAGCGGCGCAGCAGGGCCACAAACAGATGGCGCGACCACTGGTCGGCCATGGTGAAGCGAAACTCCACCGGCGGCTGCTCCGCCTCCAGTTGTTTCAGCCGGGCCTGGATGCGTTCCCGGGCCCGCTCTGCCGCCAGCCGCTCCCCCTCGCGGCTCTCCAGAGGCGGCCCTGTTCGAGGCTTCGAATCCTTCGCTCCGCTTTGGAAGCCCCTCTCAGCGCGGTCTCGGCGCTCCTGCTGCCGTCTGCCCATCTCAACGCCGCCCCGCCAATACCGCCCGCAACTTGCTCTGCAGGATCAGCCCCGCGCTCACCAGCGTGATGGCGTTGGCCGCGATCAGGGGGCCGTCGCCCCGCAGCACTCCATAGAGCCCCCAGAGCGCCACGCCGCTGGTGAAGAGCAGATACATGCGCAGCGAGATGGCGGCGGTGTCGCCCGTGCGCAGGGTTTTGGCCGCCTGGGGCAGAAAACTCACGGTGGTGAGGGTGGCGGCCGCGTAGCCGAGGGCATCGATCGGGGCCGTCACGACAACCCTCCACCAGCCTGAGTGCCGCGGGCGAGGCTGGCGGTTCGACGTTGGCTGTTGAAGCGCGTCTGCCGCGGGCTCTCACCGCACCAATGGCGATAATCCGCCGAGGTGACGCCGGAGGCGATCAGCCCTGCCGCCGCCATCAACTCGGCGATGGGGCGCTGCTGTTGGTCGGGATCGAGCAGGAGGGTGCGAAGCCGATGCAGGCGCAGGCGCTTGGCTTCCGCCATCGGCGAGCGGCCCAGTTCCTCCAGGAAGCTGTATTGCAGTTGCCGCGGCGAGACCTCCACCGCGCGGCTCAACGCCACCAGCTCAAAGCGCTCTTCCAGCCGGGATGCCATCCATTCCCTGGCCCGCTGCACCGTCTCACGCCGTCGACGGAGGGTGATGCGTTCCCGCTTGGCGGGCTGGTCCAGCCAGCTGGTCAAGGCTTGCAGCGCATCGGTGAGTTGATCGGCCGCATGGGCCGCCCCCGGCGGCTGCTCCGCGGCGGCGGCGGCCAGCTGCCGTGCGCGGGTGAGGATGGCTTGCTGCAGCGGACCCGCCGACAGCAACCGCCCGACGGGCCCTTCGGGCCGATCCAGAAGGTTTGCTGGCATCAGGATTGAGAGGCCTTCCAACTCTTGACTGGTTTCGCCCACCATCCCATCGCCGGGGGCGAAGAACAGGCCCGTGCCCGGTTCCGCCAGCCAGGCCTCGCCATTGATGGTCTCCAATGTCATGCCGCGCAGCGGCAGCCACAACACACTCTGCTGATGCTGCTCTCGGTGCAGCCGCACCCTGCCCCGCCCCTTCAGGTGCAGCACTTTGTAACCCCCGATCTGGCCGACCCGGAAGCGGGCATGAAAGGGCTCGTCTGGCGAGAGAAGATCGCTGCGGTGATGTCCCAGGGTGGAGGCCACGGCTTCTTCCCAACCGCTGAAATCGTCCGTGTCGAGCTGGAGGGCCAGACCCTCCCCCTGGAGCTGGTGGCGCAGAGCGGGCCTGAGGCAGGAGAACGGCAAGGCGGTTGATCGCTGGCACATCAAAAAACTACCGCTTGCGCCAATGTCATCCAAACGCAAGTTTGCGCGGCGCGAGGCATGCCGGCGGCCAGGTTCAGGCACCCAGCGCTGTTTAAGCTGGCAAAGTCAAGTCTCTTTTCTGATGTCATTCAAACGCAAGTTTGCTGGTGGCTGCGCAAGCCTGATTGCTAGTGGTTTGTTCATCGCTCCCTCCCTGGCCGACACCTTGGCGCGCGCCAACGGCCGCTGTGTTCTCAAGGATGATGGCTACCAAGTGTTCAACGGTTACTGCACCGTGAAGCAGAAGCAAAACGGACCCACCACGATTTTTGTCGTTGATTTGGAGAATGGCACGCGCTTCCGTTTCTCCGGCCCCAGCCGCCAACAGCTGCATGTCGAAACCCCCTCCGGCATCGAGCAAAATGTGCTGTTTGAAGACCAGGGCAGCAAAGGGGTGTTCAGCTGGAATGACGGCGACAGCACCCATCGGCTGGCAGTGAAGACCGACACCGTCACCAATCCCAACGCCCAGTTTGACGATCACCCCAGCACGGCCACCGGTGCGGATGTGGCAGGCGCCGCGGTGGGCGCTTTGATTGGAGCCCTGATCACCGGTGGGAAGCCTGTTGGCGGAGCAGCCGGAATGGTGGGGCAGCCAGTGGCTGAGCTGCAAAACCTGATCGGTGGCGACCCAGGCTATGTGGAAGGCCGTCTGACCGGGTTGGGATACACCTACATCCGCACCAGCTCGCGGGAGAATGGCACCGATTCGTTCTGGAAGCGCGGCGGCAGTTGTGTGGATGTGCGCAGCGTCTTCAACCGCTACCAATCCTTCACCTACGCCAATCCCTCGAACTGCAACTGATCGCCCTTCACCCAAGCGGTGCAGCCCCCGCCATGCCCAAGGGCCCCTCCAACCCTGCGACCCTCACCCATTTGGCGGTGGCCGGCTATCGCTCGTTGCAGCAGCTCACCCTGCCCTTGGGGGGGCTCACCGTGGTGTGCGGCGCCAATGGCTGCGGCAAGAGCAACCTCTACCGCTCTTTGGCTCTGGTGGCTGCTGCCGCCCGAGGCAATCTGGTGGCCGCCCTGGCCGCCGAGGGGGGGCTGCCGGCGGTGTTTTGGGCGGGGCCTGAGCGCACCAGCGCGGCCATGCGCCGCGGCGAGCAGCCGGTGCAGGGGGGGCAGCGGCGGGAGGCGGCTCGGCTGCGGCTTGGCATCGCCGGCGAGACGCTCTCCTATGCCATTGAGCTGGGCTATCGAGCCGATGACATCGCCAGCGCCTTTGTGCTGGATCCCGAGATCAAACGGGAGTGGATCTGGGCTGGCGGCCCCTTCCACCCCCGCAGCCTGCTCGTGCAGCGCAGCGGGCCGGTGGTAGAGCGCGTTGGCACCGGGGGCGGTCGCCATCAACCCCTGGCCCTGGAGGTGTCGCCCCACGACAGCTTGTTCACCGCTGTCTCCGATCCCCTTGAGGCTCCGGAGGTGTTTCAGCTGCGGCGCACCATCGAAAGCTGGCGCTTCTACGACAGCTTTCGCACCGATCGCCAGGCCCCGGCCCGCACCGGCCGCCTGGCCACCCGCACCCCCTCGCTGGCCGCTGATGGCGGCGACCTGGCGGCGGCGGTGCAAACGATCCTCGAGATCGGCGACAAGCAGGGGCTGCAGAGAGCGGTTGCCGATGCCTTCCCGGGCTGCCGCCTGGCGGTGGATGCCACCCAGCCGAACTTTCGCCTCCAGCTTCACCAGCCGGGTTTGCTGAGGCCTTTGGATGCGGCGGAGCTCTCCGATGGCACCCTGCGCTACCTGCTGCTGGCGGCGGCCCTGTTCAGCCCAAGGTTGCCGCCCTTGCTGGTGCTCAACGAACCGGAAAACAGCCTCCACCCCGACCTGTTGCCACCCTTGGCTCGGCTGATCGCCGTGGTGGCCGAGCGCACCCAGGTGTGGGTGGTGGCCCATGCCGAAGCGTTGATCCTCGCCCTGCGGGAGGCGCCCGGCTGCCAGGTGGTGCGGCTGGAGCGGGAGTTGGGGGCGACGCTCCTGCCGGGCCAAACGGTGTTGGAGCGAGCGGCCTGGCGCTGGCCGGGTTGAGGTGGCGCGCCGGCGGCATCAGCGCAGGCCGGGGCGCCTCATCTGGGAGGGTGTGAGGCCAAAGCGCCGTTTGAAATCCGAGCTGAACTTGCCCATCTGCCGGTAGCCGCAGCTCAGGGCCACGGCCTGGATCGAGAGGGCTGAGCCTTCCTGCTCAAGCCGCTCTTTCGCTTGGGTGAGCCGCTGCTCCCGGATCCATTGCATCGGGGTGGTGTTGAGCTTGTCTCGGAAGGCGTATTGCAGCGCCCTGCGCGAATAGAAGCTTCTGGTTTCCAGATCACTCAGCCGCAGAGGCTGATCAAGATTGGCGCAGATGTAGTCGAGCAGCTCATCAAACGTTTGTTTGCTGCGGCGATTCCGGGCCGGGCTGGATGCGGGATGCGGGGCCGCCAGCAGGTCTGGCATCAGCAAGCAGGCCACCTGCCGCAAGATCAGATCATCAAGGCCGAGGCGGGTGGGCAGCTGGGCATCCACCGCGGCGCAGGCATCAATGTGCTCCAAGAGGGCGAAGAGGAATCTCGACTCCTCAGGAGTCAAGCCACGCAGGGGCAGAAGCCATTGCTCGGCCCCCTCCTGCGACCTTTCAGGCTCCTGGCCGGCCATGGCGGCCGCCACCTTGCCGATGGCAGCGGGCTCCATGAAGAGAGCGGCCCCGCTGGCGTGGCTTGTGCAGCTGTACTGCCGGGCGCCACTGCCGGACGACACAAGCAAGACGTCTCCAGGGCAGGCCTTCACCGCTCCGGTGGAGTCGCGCACCGCGAACGCCCCCGAGAAGGTCGCCACCAGCGACACCAGAGGCCTGGCCTCCACAACAAACTTGGCTCCACTCCCGCAGTAGGAGAGAAGCGTCACGCCGTTGATCCCCATCTGCCCCGCCAGTTGCTGGCAGTCCTGGTTGAGGGGCTGGAAGCTCTTCAGCTGGCCGGCCTGGGTGAGATGGTGGTAAACGCTTTCGGCATCCGGCAGATGGCGGTGCTCGATCGCCCGCAATGGCGGGGAGCCCATCGATGCAACCGGGTCCTGCTGGGGGTGAGAGGTGAGTGTGAGGCCCATCTTTTGCGGAAAGGGCGCGACTCTTTGAAAGGTGTTCTCAGCTGCACCTCACTCTCCGCGGGGAGAGTGAGACGCGAATTCTTTTTAAATCGAGTCTACGGGTTTTTGGTTTGGGATGGAGTTGGCAGGCGGGCGGGGGCAGAGGCTGCCGGGCGATCATGGCCCCAGTGCCGCCGCCTGCCTGTGACGCAACCTCTGTCCTGGCAGGTTGCCGCCCTTGCGGATCAAGGCATCCGCCGGGTGGCGATCACCTGGGTGAACCATGCGGGCGCACCTTTGCCACTGCTGCAGGGCGGCGCCGGGCTCCTGGTCGGCTCCGTTTCAGGTGTGGGGCAGCGAGAAGCGTGAGGCAGCCCTGCGGCTGATCCTCACCGCGGCTGATGGCGCCGCCGCCGGTCAAGGGTGATCCGGCTCATCTGCCTGCGGGCACGGCGGTGCGTCTGCCCGCGACTTTGACCGAAGCCTCGGCCGCTTTCGCCGCCAGTGGCCTGCTGCGTGACGCGTTTGGAGAGCTGTTGCACGGCGCGGCGGATGCCTGGTGGCCGCTGGTGGGGGGAGTGGCTTGTAGGGGGCCTGCTGTTGAAGCAATGGATCAGCCGCCGCTTCGTCAGACGGATGAAAGGATGGGTTGGCTGCGTGCACGTTTGCGCTGATGGGCTTCCGCTACCTCGATCAGATCGCCACCCAGGAGCACATCCAGGAGTTTCTCTCCCTGGTGGATCTGGCCGCCGGCTCGGGCCATTCCGCCAGCAACGCCTTCCTCCTCTCCCACCGGCTGCGGGGCTCCGCTCCCATGCGGCTGTGCGAGCGGATCCTGGGCGCGGATCCAGAGGCCACGGCCCTGATTCGGGAACGGCGTCTCTGCGGTCCCTACGACGCCGCCGAGCTGCGCGCCCTGCCCAAGGGCTCCCTGGGCCACACCTTTGTGACCGTGCTGGATGCGCTCGGCTACGACATCAACTTCTTTCCCGAACCAGCGTTTTTCAACGATCTGGCCAGTGACGCCAATTACATCAATTATCGCGTGTTCGCCACCCACGACATCCATCACATCCTCAGTGGCTTCAGCCTCGACAGCTATGGCGAGGTGGGGGTGATCAGCATCAGCGTGGGCCAGTTCAACCATCCGGGATTGGCGTTTCTCGATCTGATGAGTTTGCTGCTGAACTGGTTTCGCAACGACACCCCCGAAGGCCAGCTGAGCACCCACGCGGAGCGGCTCAAAACGGCGAGCTACACCTTCCGCATGATCCACCATGGCCTGGAGCTCGCCGCCGAAGCCAAGCTGCTGTTTCCGGTGAACTGGCAGGAGCGCATGGGGCAAAACCTGGAGGAGCTGCGCCGCGAACTCGGCATCCAGCCCGTGAGAGAGGGGCCTTGGAGTTGGTATACCCATCCGGCGATCGCCGCCGCGCTCAACGCTTAGGGGCGCTCAGCGCTTAGGGGCCGATGGGGCTTGGCGCCTTGTGCCGCAACCGCAGGCTCAACGCCCAAAAAATAGCAACATTGCTACATTAGCTTCACCCTCTCTTGAGCCCATGGCCGTGACCATCACCAGCCGGGCCTTCAACCAGGACGCGGCTGGTGCCAAGCGGGCTGCGACCCGGGGGCCTGTGTTCATCACCGACCGCGGCAGGCCCGCCCACGTACTGCTCTCGATCGAGGAGTACA
>JBJTWN010000100.1:0-2841 GCA_046081785.1 Cyanobium sp. | reverse complement strand
CCTGTGGCCATCAGGCCACTCTTACCGCCGGCACGATCATGCAGGCCACCAAGTTGCCCCTCACCACTTGGTTTCAGGCCTTCTATTTGATCGGGCAGGCCAAAACCGGCATTTCTTCTCTCGAGCTTAGCCGCCATCTAGAGGTTAACTCTGATACGGCCTGGCTTCTTCACAACAAGATTCTGAGGACCATGAGCGATCGGGATGATGCCTACGTGCTGCGGGGAAAGATCCAGATTGATGATGCATACCTTGGCGGAGAACGCCCGGGCGGCAAGGCAGGTCGTGGTTCAGAGAACAAGATCCCTATCGTTGCGGCCGTTTCCCTCAGCGAGGCGGGCCATCCGATTCACGCCAGGATCACAGCCGTGAGTGGCTTCAGCTCAGAGGCCATCGCTGAGTGGGCCAAACACCATCTGGCACCGGGCAGCCAGGTGCTCTCCGATGCCCTGGCCTGCTTCCGTGCCGTCACCACTGCGGGCTGCAGCCATGAAGCCATCGTCACCGGCGGGAAGCACCCCAGCGACCTGCCGCAGTTCCGCTGGATCAACACCCTGCTGGGCAACCTCAAGACCAGCTTCAACGGCACCTTCCATGCTTTCAATTTCGACAAGTACGCCAGGCGCTACCTGGGCGGCTACTGCTTCCGCTTCAACAGGCGCTTCTCGATGGCTGCGATGACCGAGCGCATTGCCAATGCCGTCTGTTGCTGCATCCCCTGCACCGAGCGGGATCTCAGGGTCGCGGATGCTTATGGATAATCAGGTGGGAAGATGTGCGAGCGGAGAACCGCTGATCTCCTTCATCGCCTGGCTGCCATTGGTTGTACAATGTATTCGCTAGTCGACTTCTAGATCTGTGCGGAGCCCCAGGAAAGCAATTAAGATGCTGCTCTCTCGCCATTCTTATCGGTTGGTTCGCACGCTCTTCCACGGCGGAGTTTACGCTCTCAATGGGATCGACAGGCGCTTGACTGAGATCATCCGGCCTATTTCTAACTGCGGCTTTTATGTGGAGCTCGGGGCCAATGATGGATTGCGCCAGTCCAACACCTACCTCCTCCAGCAGCGTTTCGGATGGGAGGGTCTGCTGATTGAGCCCTGTCCGGTCCGTTATCTCGAATGCGTGCGGAATCGCTCCTTCGGCCGTCTTCCATCCTTCCGCTGTGCCGCCTGTGTCGACCCCGCCTATGGTGCGCCGTTCGTGGATATGGAGTACTCCGATCTCATGTCGGTGGCCCTTGGCCTCGATCTCAGCCCGGAGGAGGCGAGCCGCCAGGCGGACCGAGGTCTTCCCTTCCTGGATGATCCCAGGCAGCGCCATCGATTCGGTGCCGTGGCCCGCACGCTCACATCGCTGCTGGATGAGGTTGGCGCCCCAGCCGCTTTCGACCTACTCAGCCTCGATGTGGAAGGTAACGAGCTGGCCGTGCTGAAGGGTCTCGATCTCAATCGCTATCGCCCCCGTTGGATCCTGGCGGAATGTCGCGATGCTGCCGTTCCCAGCCATCTCGAATCGGTGGGCTATCGGCAGCAGGAGCTGTTGAGCGACAGCGGCAACTACCGCGATATCCTGTTCTGCTCGGTATGACCCACACTGCCGTCGCCGTGTTTGCTTACCGGCGTCCCGTCCATCTGGCCCGGGTGCTGCGGGCCCTCCGAGTCCAGCTCAAGGTCACGCCGCTGCCCGTGCATCTCTTCCTGGACGGACCCCGCGGTGACGATGACCTCCCCGCCGTACAGGGCTGCCGCAACGTTGCCGAGCAGGCTGCCCGCGGGCTCGAACTCCAGCTCCACGCCGCCACGGTCAACCGTGGTCTCTACAGCGCCCTCACCGAGGGGGTGTGGGCGGTTCTGGAGCGCCATCCCCGCCTGATCGTGCTCGAGGACGACATCCTCACGTCGCGCCATTTCCTCCGCTACATGCTCGATGGGCTCGACGTCTACGCAGACGAACCCCGTGCGGCCGCCATCCATGGCTACACCCCGCCGATCCCCGCCGAGCTGCCTGATACATTCTTTCTTCGCGGCGCCGACTGCTGGGGCTGGGCCACCTGGCGGGATCGCTGGAACCTGTTCCGCTCCGATGCCGCTGCGATGGCCGCCGAAATCCGCGAGCGTGGACTCGCGGACGACTTCGATCTGGGTGGGCGAGTGCCCAACCTGCAGCTGCTCGATGCACGGGCTGCTGGTCGTAGCGGCAGCTGGGCCATCTGCTGGCACGCAAGTTGTTTTCTAGCCGGTTGCTACACACTCCATCCAGGTCGTTCTCTCGTTCGCAACATCGGCCTTGACCACTCCGGGGAGCATTGCGTTCCCTCTGCAAATCTGGAAGCTGTTCTCACCCAGCGGCCATTGCATGTTCAGCGTCAGAGTGTGGAGGAGAATCCCCTGATTGTAGAAGCTTTCTCGCGCCAGATAGCACCCCCTGCCTTGCCGCTGCGCGCCATGCGACGCGTGCAACGTTTTTTTCCGCCGCAAGTTGTCATCAGGAGGTCGTGTCTTGTGAGCTCCATGGCCCGTTCTGTGCGGTCGCCTTGGTTGCCGTATATACGCAGCACCTTAGGCCCCATCGTCCGCCGCGTGATTCCCAGCCGTCTGGCGCTGCAGGGGCCCTATCCCTCCTATGCGGCGGCGATGGCCGAGGCCACGGGCTACGACTCGCCGCTGGTGCCCCAGCAGGTGGAGGAGGCCACCCGCGCTGTGCTGGAGGGCCGCGCCGCCTATGAGCGCGACGGCACCGCCTTCGCCAGCAGGCCCAGCCTGCCGATTCACGCCGCTCTCGCCTCCCTGCTGGCACCGGGCTGCACGGTGGGCGATTTCGGCGGCGGCCTCGGTGGCC
>JBJTWN010000099.1:0-5524 GCA_046081785.1 Cyanobium sp. | reverse complement strand
GATCTCGATCTGATCCAGGTTCAGTCCACTCAAGTCCCATCCACTGAATTCCAACCCAGCGCGGCTGAGCCTTTCCAGGGCATCGTTTCTTGCCGGTGCATCGCGCAACCCTGCTTGCTGGCAGGCAATGATCACGTTATGGGCCTCTAGCATCTCCCGCTGGCGCCGTTTTCCTCCTTCCAACACATAGAGAAAGGCGGCCGTCATGATGCTGAACGCCTCCAGATTGGCGATCTCCACCACGCCGCCGGCGTCTTGCCAGACGCAGCCCCGTGCAAAGCCCTGATCCCTGCATTGCTCAAAGCGATTCACGCTGCCGAGTGCAGCCAGAGCCGCCAGGCAGGACAGCAACAAACGCAGCCCAAAGGAGTGATCAAGCAGGCGATGAATGGGCGAACGCCGTCGCCTGCGCTGGCGCTTCACCCTGGCCTCTGGAAGGTTCGGGGGTTCAGAAAAGCTCCCCATCAAACGATCTCCCAGGGCCTGCTGGCTGCCACCGATCCCATTCCACACCAGTGGTGAGAGTGGGCTGTAACAACGATCCAATCCCTCCCCCCGGAACCCTCAGAGGTTCACCGCGAGGAGCAGCCCATGGAATCTCGTCGCCTGGTGGTGTGGATCTCAGCGGGGATCCTGGGCTTCCAGGGCGGCACCTTGGTGCTCGATCTCATCCATTGCAGCGTGCTCTCTTGGCTCTACCTGCGCCGCTATGGCCTGGAGCTGGTGGTGCCCGCAGACAGGGTGGAGCAACGGCCCCCGCAGGGCGTGGGGGCTCCTGTAGCTGGAGTGGCAAGCCAACCTCAAGCCCCTGCATCAGCCAACCAACCTGGCCCGCCGCAGCCGGGCCCGCGGCCGGTGCCCCTGGATCCCACCGAGGTCTTTTGCAACCGGCCTCGCAACCGGGTGGATGACGCCGTCGGCCAGGGGCTGAGCATCCTCGCCGGGCTCGCCCTGGGGGGCTCGGTGGGGGGTGGGGGGAAGGCGGATGCTCCTTGAGTCAATCGAGCTGATCAACCTTCTCCCTCGCCCGGCGAAAGGCCGCCACCATCCCAGCCTCAGAGGCCCACGGATAACTGCGGCAATGCACCTCGTAGGAATGGCCCATGGCTGCAGCCGCTGAGCCCCCATCAATCCCTCGCTGGTGGCAGCGCAGGCTGTAGCTGTGGCGGAAGCTGTAGGGCACCAACCGCTCCCCCTTGGCGGTCAGTTCAGACTTCAAGTCCAGCCAGCCCTGTTGGCGATTGAGGTAGGTCTTGAAGCAGTCCGCCGCGCCGTTGCCGCTCTCCAGGGGCGGCAACTCAATCGCCTTCTTCTGCCAGCGCTCCAATAACCCCCAGCGCTGCACCTCTCCCTCAGCTGTCACCAACGGCAGGGGCTCCAGCCGCCTGGGCTGGGTCGCCCCGCCGCCACTGCGCTTGCGGTAGCTGCACCACCAATACCGCTCGCCAGTGGCCGGGTCCTGCCGCACCGACAGATGGAGCAACTCGATCGGCCGTAAACCCAGCTCCGCAGCCAGTCGCACCGCATTGGCCCACCGCTGACCCGTTGCATCAGTGGGGAGCGAGGCAATCAGCGCCAGGATCTGCCCATCGGTCAACGGATCCCCCTTGTGGCCGGGCCCAGCATTTCCAGGCTTGAGGCCCACGTGGCGCTTGAGATCGCTGGGAGGTGCCCACAGCTCAGGGAAGCCCTCCCGCTCCACGCAATGGCGCAAGAACTGGCAAAGGCTTTGGGCTCGGATCTGGCGCATCCGACTGCCTGGCGGCCAGTCACGGATGCATCGATCAATCAAATCCTCGGGACGCTTTGGGGGACGACTGGAGCGCATCTGCTCCACCGCCAAGGTGAGCACCGGCTCGTAGTTCTTGCTCCAGGTTCCTGGCTTGATCGCATTGCCGTGCAGGATCTTCTGCTCCTTGAAGCCCTCCACCGCCTGCTCCCACGGCAGAAACGTATTGGGTGCCTTGCCATCGAGGATTTCGGCGGCAGCCTTCAGGCTGTGGCCCTCGCAGACCAAGGTGTAGATGTTCCGCACCCGCACCAGGGCATCGCCCACTGAGCGGCGGCCCCAGTCGAAGGGCAACACCACCGACTGCATCGGCCCGTCCGTTCCACGCACCTGCAGGCGCATCCCGCCCCGGTATTCCCGGACGCTCCAACCGGCTGCCGTGGAGCTCCGAATCGAGCTCCGAAAACCAGGCACCCACGACTCCTCAAAACGAACGGCTGGCACGAAGCACTCGGACGGATCTTGCGCACATTGTGCGCAAAAACCCGCGAAATGGACAGGACAGGGCTCGACACCACCCGCCAGATCCATTGGCACAGCTCAAAAACGCTGTGGGCATCTTCCCTGGATTTTCTCTTTGGGAGCACTAGGTCGCAGGTTCGAATCCTGTCGCCCCGATTGACTTCTCAGGGATTAGCCCCTCCCCTGAGCAGAAAATGAGCAGAAAACCAGGCCTTCCTCCCCTGGCAAGAGCCTGATGATTCCGCTGGTCCGACACCTGAAGAAAGCCCCTCTACAGGAGCGCACCAGGGTCTCCGGAACTGCGAGGAGGCCGCAGTCTGCGGGGGATGGCGCCAGGGCTGCGCAAGCGGTGCGGCCCTGCGGATGCTCACCTGGGCTCCAGCTGGGCCGGGCCTGCCCGGCCCTCGCTCAGACCGCCTCCTCGAGGGCGTCCCAGCCCTGCTGCCGGCACCAGGACGCGATCTGGCTCGCCATCCCCGGCGGCACATCAAACAGCGGTGGTCAGGCCCCGGCGAGCCCGGTTCATCGCCCCCTTCGCCCAGGTAGCGCCGCTCGCAGCTCAGGCGGGTCCGGTTGCAGCCCATGGCGCTGCCACCTCTCCCAAGGGCAGCCCCTCGGCCATCGGGTGCGCAGGCGGCGTCCCATGCCCGGTGACTTGCTCGGTGCAGCCGGCCATCGTTCCTCCCGAGGTGGTCGTTCCCCCTCAGCTGCTGCCGCGAGGCCACAGCACCCCACTCCCCGGCCGATCATTCCCGCAGCCGTCACCACCACCAGCATCCAGGCTCTGCCCATACACAGGGTGCTGCTGCACCCCGGGCAATCCCCCCACTTGGTTCGGCCACTCCGTCACGAAATCGGCTGCCCCGTTCGGGCCCGTCAGCATCGGCAGCGGCGTCGGCTGCGGCCAGAACGACAACTCCGCCGCCGGCGCCACCCACGGCATCGTCGTGATCGCGCTCCAGCCTGACAACACCCCGGCACTCGGCTCCACCTCGATCCAGAGATCCCTGCCGGCGTTGCCCTGCGTCGGCCTCAGCAGCTGATCGGCCACCGTCGAGCGGCCCGGCACCGCCAGCTTCTGCAGCGCCTGCGACAGGCTCGTGGGGCCCGCCCACAACACACCGGGCAGCATCAGGCGCTCCACTTGGCGGCTGTACGCCCAGGGCAGCGCCGACGAAATCGCAGGGAAGATCTCCAGCTGGTCCGCCAGCTGGTTCAAGCCGTTGGACACACCCGTGGTCGGTCCCGGCACCATCGCCAGCCCCGCCACGATCGGTCCGGCGGAGTTCCAGCAAAACCCGTGCGCCGATTGCGAAAGCACAAACGCTCCATAAGAGCGAAACATGTATGCGTTCAGGGGGCGGGACGCATACAACTTGCGAGACAGGACCTAGTCGATTTGTGCAGAGGCACACCCTCAAATATGCCATATAGTGCTATTAATAGAGATGGTACCACGGGGGGTGCGATGCCGGCACAGCCCATACATTTCCGAAACGGGGCACCAAGCCCGCCAATCCCCACATTCATCGCCTTAGCAGAACAGCTATTCTTGCCCCGACCAGAGCTGGCTCCCATTGCCTCCTTAAGATGGGAGGGAAAACGCCAGGCATGTCAATGAACTACTTGTTCATCAACCCAGGCTACTGCCATTGCTGCAGAAGCGAAGTGACGTTTGTTGCATACTCAGAACCCCTTCGAAACTGTTACTTGTGCTCCGGTTGTGGCTCGCTTCCTCGGCAACGACATTTGCATTATATATTAGACAGGCACTATCCTAGCTGGAGGGAATTGACGATTCACGAGACCTCTCCGTCAAATAACTTTATCGGCTCTCAAGCATCTTCTTATAGTTGCTCACAGTATTTTCCCGATATCAAGCCGGGGGCCATCGGCCCAAATGGAATAAGATGCGAAAACATGGAAATGCTTTCTTTTGATGACGACACTTATGACATATTTGTGTCTCAGGACGTGCTCGAGCATGTATTCCACCCAGCCCAGGCCGTAAAAGAGACTCTCAGAATACTTCGACCAGGCGGGATACACGTTTTCACAGCCCCCATGTTCGCCAGCGTTGAGAAAAGCATTCAGTGCGCCGAGCTGCTTCCTTCCGGAGAAATAAACTATCTTATGCCGCCAGACTACCACCAAAATCCAGTTGGAGATGGCAAATCGTTGGTTACATGGCTTTATGGGCTTGATTTTCCATCCCTTCTTTCGCAGTGGTCCAAGGCTTCAGTTGCAGTCTACAAAACGAGAGACAGATCACTAGGAATTGACTCAGAGATTGACGAAGTATTCGTAATGCAAAAGCCTCCCAGGAAAGAGCCATCGCAGCCAAGGACTGCATAGCCATCACGTAGGACCTCCTGAGAAAGACCAGATCCACTGCGGCGCAGTGGATGTGAGCAGTTTTACCCGTGAAAATGTACGGGATCCGGCTCGTTTGCACCCAAAAGCTGCCCTGAGTTTTCCACGTGTACCGGCGTGAGCATCGTGATCAGCTCTCGTTCGAGGACTTCTTCCTGCCGTTTGGAGGAAAACTCTCTGGTGTCAATCGCTGGATCAAGCTGGCTGAGCTGATCCCATGGGATGAGCTGGATGATGGCTATTCAGCTCAGTTCTGCAAGGGCTTTGGCGCCCCGCCAAAGCCATTTCGCATGGCACTGGGCGCCCTGATTATCAAGGCCCGCATGGGGCTGACTGATGAAGAACTGGTTGAGCAAATCAAAGAGAATCCGTATTTGCAGTTCTGCATCGGCCTAGAAGCATTTCAGTACTCGGCTCCGTTTAACCCATCAATGATGGTGTACTTCCGGAAGCGCGGCTACCGGAATCGGTAGTACTCGACTGCAATGAACGAATCGTGCGTCACGGCCTCGGCACCGGTTTCGTCCACGTAGGTCACCGGCTGCTGACGGGCAGCCTGCAGCGCTTCTGCCATCGGGTCTGCCAACGCTGCACTCAGGCGCTGGCGGACCCGTGCAATTGCTCTACGACTCATCTCCACCCCTAGTGTGCCGTCCCGGAAATAGCCGGTAGAATATGGAGTGTCTCCATTGGGAGTCGTTCCATGCCTGTGGGTCGCCCCATGGCTCCGCTGGAGCTGTCGGCAGACGAGGTAAGTCGGCTCCAGAGCCTCGCCGGATCGCGGACTTTGCCGCATTCGATCGTGCAGCGCGCCCAGATCGTTTTGGCCTGTGCCGCTGGTGAGACCAATACGGCCGTGGCCAAACGCTTTGGCGTCAGGGGCTCAACGGTGGGCAAATG
>JBJTWN010000098.1:0-6491 GCA_046081785.1 Cyanobium sp. | reverse complement strand
GGACCTGAAGGCCCAGGCAAGGGCGTATCGTCGCCGCTATTGCCACTATCCAATGGTGATCTGTTCTGATCAGATTTATCGAACACGAGCCAACCGCGCGTTCTGCCAGCGTCATGGCATTCGTCTGAGTGGTCCGCGCCTCGGGCGTCCGAAGACTGCCCCACAGTTGTTGGCCGCGGAGAAGAAGCAGTTTCTTGATGATCAGCGACAACGGAATGCTGTTGAGGGCAAGATTGGCCAAGGGAAGCGACGCTATGGATTGGATCTGATCCGCGAGAAACTCTCCACGACTCAGGGTTCCGCCATTGCATTGAATGTGCTCGTCATGAACCTCGACAAGCTCCTGGAGCTTCTTTTTGTCCTTTTGGCCTGTTGGCTACAGCTTGTGCTGGCCCACATAGCAGCCTTTGACTCCCGTGAGGCAGTGTTGAATAAACAGCTTGCTGCCGTCTGAAGATCAATCAGCAGGCTGGTGGGGATTCCCTGGCGTTTGCACCTGAGGAGCTGGTTGCCTTTCTCAGGAGGCCCTAAGGAAGGGCGAGCTGGCGATTGCCGACATTTCGCTCTGGGAGCTGGCCCTGCAGCTGGGCATACGAAGAATCACTGCTGAAACCAGGCTGCGGCCCTTGCCTGAACTGGATTTGCTCTGGTGATTCGCGCGAAAAGCAGGCCGCTCAGCCCCCCAGCGCCCCTCCCAGCCGCTCGGCCACGGTGGTCACATCCTTGTCGCCGCGGCCGGAGAGGTTGATCACCACCTCGCTGCCGGGGGCGAGGGTGGGGCAGAGCGACTCCAGCCAGGCGAAGGCGTGGGCGGTTTCCAGGGCCGGGATGATGCCCTCCAGCTGGCAGAGGAGCTGCAGGGCATCGAGGGCCTGGGCATCGGTGACGGCGGCGTATTCGGCGCGGCCGATGCCCTTGAGGTAGCTGTGCTCCGGGCCCACGCCGGGATAATCGAGGCCGGCGCTGATCGAGTGGGCCTCCTGCACCTGGCCCTCCTCGTCCTGCAGCAGCAGGCTCATGGCACCGTGCAGCACACCGATGCGGCCCTCGGTGATCGTGGCGGCATGGCGGCCCGTGGCCACGCCCTCACCAGTGACCTCCGGCTCCGCCAGGGCGGACATCAGCATTTCCAGCACTTACTGGCCGCCGCGGAGGACGATGCCGGCCGAGTGGGTCGGGCCGCCACCGCCGTCGCCAGGCCGGTGGAATCAGGGTTGATGGCGGGGGAGCGGTGCATGTCACCGGCGGCGCTCTGGGGTAGGGCTGCCGAGGGAGGCCCGCTCCGAGGAGAAGACCCAAACGCTGGGTGGACGTGATCCCTGCAAGCCAGCTTCAGAATGCGTTGAACCAGCCCTCGCCTCAGGAGGCGATACTTGGCCTGACGCCGCTCCAACCTCACCATGGGTCCACCCTTCGAGATTGCTCTGGACCCCGCCGCGAAACCCGCAGTTCATCGGCGGGTTTTGCAGCGGCTCAAGCTTGAGAAGGATCATTCCCAGGTAACCCGCTCGATGGAAATCTGGGCCCGCAACATGCAGGAAACCCTGAGCAGGCTGCCGCGCTTCAAGCGGGAGGAAGATCCGCTTTGAGATGTTCATGCCCTAACCTGAAGACAATCGTCTCCATCCATCCCCAGCAAGCTGAAGCTGATGTCATTATCGATAACAGCCGTCAACCCAAGATCTGAGAGTAGAGGGTCCCAATACAGACCCGAAATCGATGGCTTGAGAGCATTGGCCCTGCTAGCAGTCATCGCGTATCATTTCAGTAGCAGCTTACTTCCAGGTGGCTACTTAGGTGTCGACATATTCTTCGTAATCTCAGGTTACGTCATCAACAAGTCACTGCTCAAGCGCCCCCGTCAATCGTTCAGGGAAGGACTTGTCAGTTTTTATGCACGGCGGATCAAAAGGCTGGTGCCAGCGCTTGCCTTTTGCATCATTCTCACAAGTATCCTTGCCTGCCTTTTTGATCCCGCCCCGGGGGTATCACTTCAAACCGGTCTGACCGCATTATTTGGGCTGTCGAATTTATATCTGTTTTCGCAGTCAACGGACTATTTCGCTCCTTCCACTGAGTTGAATGTTTTTACCCAGACATGGTCCCTAGGGGTCGAGGAACAATTTTACTTGGTGTATCCATTCCTTCTTCTCGCAGCAGGTTTTTGGGCAGGGAAGGTCAGGTCGGCGATGCAAGGCGGCAAGGCAAATGGCTCTGTGGGGAAGTTATTTCTTTTGATCTTTACGCTCTCAGCAGCTTCTCTTATTTTTTATATCGCAGCCACTGCAAGCAATGTCTCTGCGGGCTATTTTCTGATGCCAGCACGATTCTGGGAACTGGGCAGCGGCTGCCTTCTGGCGATTGGCGAACAACGGTTGAGCGAGCAGAAAAAGCCAAACGACAACTGGGCGATGCGGTCGGCGCCATTGCTCAGTCTGATCGGCTTTGCATTCGCCTTCAACGCACCCTATGACCAGGCCATCGCAGCAACAATCACAGTAATAGCACTGACAATCTTGCTGATTGCCACCATCCATTCCAACAAAACAGCTCTCGCGTTGATGAGCCATCCTCTGGCTGTTTGGATAGGCTTGATTTCATACTCACTCTACCTTTGGCACTGGTCTGTCATCAGCCTCAGCCGCTGGACAGTTGGCATTCAGTGGTGGACATGGCCATTCCAGCTGACCGTAATGCTGCTGATTTCATGTTTCTCATATTATTGCATCGAGAGGCCCCTCAGGCATGCCAACTGGAGTGATTTTGATCCATGGACTATCGGCAAGGGATTGCTCGCCACCTCCGCAGCTGCGGGTGCATTGATTGTGCTTGGAAAGCCTTTTGAGGGAAAACTGTTCCTTGGGAACGGAGGGAAAGTGGCAGAGAAGCAGCGCCTAGCTTCGTCGATGTTCAGCGATAGAGCAATGGATCAGCATGTTGACGCAGCCAACAGGAAATCAGAAAAAATACTATCCAGCTGCAACATTACACCCTTCCTACTTGGCAATGGTTCGAAATACAGTCTCGGTCCCGTTGATGAAGGCTTCCTGAAGCAATGCATCCGACCTGCAGGCGAATCTGAGGCAACCAAACCAAATCTTGTTGTCGTTGGTGATAGCTTTGCCGAAAAACTGATGCCACATGCTGCCTTAGCGGCCTTTAAGAGCAGCTTCAGCTTTGGCGGAGTTTACGGCTATGGATGTGCGTATGGGCTTCGATCAGGCCTGATTCTGCATCCCAGCTTCCCTCGCTGCCGCTATATCAATGAAGACCTTCTTGAGAATGCCCTGTTTAATGCTTTAAATCCCGGTGACGTTGTGTTGTTGAGATATCATCTACCCAACAAAAGCTATGTGCGATATCCGACCGGTCATAGCCAGCCGAGTCCATCAGCATACGATAAAGCCATCGCAGCTTTTCTTGCCAAAGCATCCTCTCGTGGGGCCAAGGTCATCCTCATCGGACCCAATCCAACACTCTCGACGCAAGAGATGATGGCACTGAGGCCGGAATGGTTTAACGCATGGAATCGCAAACAGCAGATAGCCATCAATAATGGGCAGCTTTCACTTTATTTTGATCAACTAGATACCCATCTACAATATATATCCAAGACCTGGGGTCCGCATCGTTATCTTTCGCTCAGACCATTCATCTGCGCCACCGATAAGAGCTGCACCCTGGCGAAGGGAAATAAGTTTTTATACAGCGATGATCATCACTTAAGTCCCTACGGCCACGACCTTTTCTTTGGAACCCTAATGGCTGCAATCAATCCAGGCAGAGGCAAATCCTCCCTCGATGCCAAATCAATGTCATCGCACGGAAATCAGCAGTAGCAAATGTCTGACATGAATGTTTCCAGTGGTTCCTATCGAAACGAGATCGACGGGCTAAGGGCTCTGGCTGTCATTGCCGTCATCATCAATCATTTTAATCCCAGCTTGTTGCCATCCGGCTACCTTGGCGTTGACATTTTCTTTGTCATTTCCGGTTACGTAATCACGGAATCGCTGATCAAGAGATCCCATAAAAGCTTTGCTGGCTTTATGCAAGGATTTTATGCTCGCCGCTTTAAACGTATATTGCCGGCCTTGATTACTTGTGTATTAATCACCAGCCTTGCCTTATCCCTGTTTGATCCCAGCCCTGGAGTAACACTGCGAACAGGTCTGGCAAGCATCGTGGGTGCATCGAATCTTTATCTCTATTCGCTTTCAATCTCATATTTTGCGCCTCTCAACGAACTCAATGGATTCACCCATACTTGGTCTTTAGGGGTTGAAGAACAGTTTTATCTACTCTACCCATTTCTATTCTGGATTTTAACAGCGCAAGATCTGCATGGCAAAAGAAAAATCAAAACCCTTGGGATTGCCATCACTGCAATCAGTCTGGCTTCGCTGATTCTTT
Source organism: Cyanobium sp. (assembly GCA_046081785.1). Lineage (GTDB taxonomy): Bacteria > Cyanobacteriota > Cyanobacteriia > PCC-6307 > Cyanobiaceae > Cyanobium. Next base: position 2,078 of record JBJTWN010000098.1, on the reverse strand, counting down.
TTTTCAGGTCTTATGAAACCAATCCCTCGGCGGCATATTTTTTGACCCCATTCCGTTTCTGGTAACTCGGCTTGGGTTGTGTGATCAGCACCCTGGGCACCCTGGGCCTACGGCAACCTCAGATGCTGCAACGCTCAAGACCAGTATTATCCCTGATATTTATTGGGCTAGTTATTGCGGCATTGGGTCGTCCTAAAGAGGCAGAAGTGCTGAACACAGTCTCAATTACTTGCTTTACAATGCTTGCCATTGGTTCGCTCGGAAAAGGGCAACTCGCTGCGAATGTTTTCTCCCTATCTCCCATTCGATTTATTGGGTTGCTATCGTATTCACTCTACCTTTGGCATTGGAGTGTGCTCGCTGTAAGCCGATGGACGGTTGGCATTGATCCATGGACAGCGCCATTTCAACTGGCAGCGATATTTCTGCTTTCTTTCGCATCTTACTACTGGATTGAACAGCCATTAAGAAAGACCAATTGGTCGCAAACGACCCCTGGAGATATTCGTATTGGCTTTTCCATGGTCGCCTTGGCATCAGTTGCTCAGATTGGGTTGGAGATATTGCCGGATCGCTTCTTGTATGCAGGCGACAAGTCTAGAAAAGGTTTGGTCTACCAACCAACACTTTCAACACCCTTCCGCATTCGAGGCGCCCACGCAAAAGGCTGGATGGGTGAAGATTGCCTGCTTACCAGCAATCATGATGTTGGCAAGCGAATTGATGTTTTGGATTGCACTCTAGGCAGCAACTTTACCAGCAATCGCAGGATTCTTGTTCTCGGTAATTCAGTTGCCGCCGCATTGGTTCCAGGACTTGCAAAACTGACTTCGGGCGGCAAGACAGATGTCATCATTGTGGCAAGTTACGGCTCATCTCCAGTAGCCGAGATTGCCAACAAGGCTCCCTGGAGCAAGGCCAACGATTATTACTGAAGTAAAATTGTGCCCAGTCTTCTAGCACAATTACGCAGAGGAGACACTGTCTTAATCGTGAATGAACTTGGCTTATTATTGCCTCATGAGATGAATGAGGCAGCATCAGCCACGCTCACTGATCTCCAGGCAGGCCTGGCCTCACTTGGGCGTGAGCTGAAATCGCGGGGCCAATCCCTTGCGATTATCAACGCGAGTCCCTTCATCCGTGAAGCGGGTTGCATGCCAAACGTGGCCCAGGAGCAATGGTTCAATGGGTTTGGGGGGGGCATGCCTATTCCATAGCAAGGAATACACGACTGCAAGGATGGCGCCACTCGGGACGATACTCACCCAATTAGAGAGGAACAAGGGGCTTATTGTCATTGATTTAATGCCTTTGTTCTGCCCTCAGGAGCATTGCACTTTTCAAGCCCTCGATGGAACCATCCTTTATCGCGATGGCAATGGACACCCGTCCGTTGAAGCAGCCCTCATGGCTGGCGAATTGATCCTTGGGAAACTGAGATCCACAGCAGCCTTGCGATAGCCAACCATCAGCTGAACGATCAGGAGACTGGCCCGTATCTCATGGAAGAACCGGCATGGCATGCCTCCCCATCAATCGCCCGCTGCATTGACCCTCCGGGGGATGATGAGCGGACGATTCTCCACCGGAGCCTTCACCACCCCAGCTGATCCCCCAGCCGCTCGGCCACGGTGTTGACATCCTTGTCGCCGCGGCCGGAGAGATTGATCACCACTTCGGTGCCGGGGGCGAGGGTGGGGCAGAGCGTGTCCAGCCAGGCGAAGGCGTGGGCGGTTTCCAGGGCCGGGATGATGCCCTCCAGCTGGCAGAGGAGCTGCAGGGCATCGAGGGCCTGGGCATCGGTGACGGCGGCGTATTCGGCACGGCCGATGCACTTGAGGTAGCTGTGCTCAGGGCCCACGCCGGGGTAATCGATGCCGGCGCTGTTCGAGTGGGCCTCCTGCACCTGGCCCTCCTCGTCCTGCAGCAGCAGACTCATGGCACCGTGCAGCACGCCGATGCGGCCCTCGGTGATCGTGGCGGCATGGCGGCCCGTGGCCACGCCCTCGCCGGCGGCCTCCACGCCGATCAGGCGCACGGAGGTGTCTTGCACGAAGGGATGGAACAGCCCCATG
>JBJTWN010000097.1:0-2586 GCA_046081785.1 Cyanobium sp. | reverse complement strand
CGCCCTCTCCCTGCCCCTGCCTCCCCCTTGATCAACGCACCACCCAGCCCCCAGCCGCTCCTCGCTACCCACCACACCCAATGTACGAACGCCGCTACGGCCTGATTCGAACCCTCGCCCCCTTGCATGTGGGCGCCTCCGCCGGGGAGGAAGCCGGCAATCTCAACCTCATCTTCCGTGATCCCTTCACCCAGACCGGCATCATTCCCGGCAGTTCCATCCGCGGGCGGTTTAGGGCCGAGATGCGGCAGGAGAATCACGAGAAAGGGGGTGATCAGAGCGAGACGATTCATTGGTACGGCAGTGAAGCTGGCGTCGCGGAGATCAGCGAAGCTCGGGTGAAGTTTGAATATGCCTCTCTCGTTTGGTTGCCCGTCTTCTGTCCAGCCCAACCGGTGGTCTGGGTCAGCTGCCCGCGCTTGCTGCGGCGCTACGCGGCGATTACTGGCCTTGCAGGGGATAGTGATCTTCCAAAAGCGGACACCTGCAGCCAGGGGCTGAAGGGCCGCGCTGGGGAGGCTGGGATCACGCTGTTCTTCAATCTGGGCTTCATGGAGGTGAAGCCCGTACCGGGCTTGGAGCGCTGGATCCCCTCGGCGTTGAAAAACGAGATCCCATCGGATCGATTGGTGGTGGTGGAGGATGCCGCCATCGGCCTGATCCACGACATGGCGCTCTACCGCCAAAGCCGCGTCAAGTTGGAGGACAGGATGAAGAAAGTGGACAAAGGCGCCTTCTTCAACGTAGAGGCGCTGCCTGAGGGAAGTGTTTTGATCTTCCCGTTGGCTCTCAAGCCCGATGCGGCCAAGGACTGGTCACCATTTCACACAGATGCCAAACGGGATCTCTACTTCGGTGGTCTGGAAAGCGTCGGTTTTGGCCGCTGCGAGGTCACCCTTATCAATCCAACCAACCAGGAGGTGAAGTGATGGCTTGGCATACCTACGATCTCGATCATCTGGCTCAGGAAATTGTTCTCAGGGCTCGCCACCGTGACCCAAACCCCAAGAAAACAAGCCTCAATCAAGCCTATAAGATGCGAGCCGCTTGCTCCTATGGCTTGGAGCGTTTCTGGGGCGAACACCTGCGCCTCGGTGGAAAAGAAGCATCAGAAGACGATCGCTGCAAGGCGAAGTTCATCGCGGATGTCTGGGCAGGCTTTGTGGGAATCATGGCCAAAGCCGGGGTGGACCTTCCTCCTCAAATGCTCAGCAAGGATGACAGCGAGGTGGACATTCAGGCGGTGGCCGAGCAACTCTGGCGCATCAAAGCAGATGATCAACTGGCGCCATTGGCCGTGTTGACAGCTCTCTGCGATTCGGTGGTCTGGTGGACCCAACGTCTCAAGCCTGGTCGAGGGGGTGACGACTGATGTCGCGAGCAAAAAAATCCAGAGGAGCAGGCGGGCCGTCCAAGCCCAAGGGGCCATCGCGAACAGCCAAGAGAGCCAGTGCTTCATCACCAACTCCAACGGATTCGCAAGGATCAGCACAGGCCACAGCAACGCCTCAACAGCCGAATAGCCCTCGGGATCAGCCGCACCCAAAATCACCAGCGACGCCAACTGTTCCGGCTCGTGCCATCACAGCTCAGCCGCCTTCGCCTCTGCTCGATTCCCTAGACGGATCAGGAGTTCTGAAGAATGACAAACCAGAGGTGAGCAAGCGCGTACCGATGCAATTCCGCGCACAAACTCCAGGCCGTTGCCAACGCCAATACATCAAGGAACCCAAAGATGCCCCGCCAGACTGGCGCCCAGACATTCAGCGTTGGATTGATCAGTGGGTGGAGCGCGTGGATCAGACGACACCGTTCTCCGGCAAGGCCTCCCAATCACAGCTGAAAATCATCGAGGCCCAGATCGATTGGCGACTGATCAGCAACAGCGGCGTGGATGAAGGCATCATCCGCCCGGTGATTGGCGCGGGAGGCTGGCCGATGATTCCTGGCAGCAGCATCAAGGGCCTGTTCCGTCGCGCCTGCCCATCCGATCGCCTCGTGGAATGGTGTGGCACTCGCTTTGGTCCTGGAGACCTTAGGCCGGGCAGCCTGCGCTTCCATGGCGCGTGGCCCGCCGTCGCCAGCTGGACCCAAGGCCTGCTCGATGTCGCCCATCCGCAGCAGAATTGGCAGGTGGGGTTTGGCAATGGCGGTGAACGGCATTCCGCCTTTGGCGTGGTGAGCCTATACAAGCCAAAGTTGCTGATTGGGCTGAGTTCCACGGATCCCAAACTCAGCCAAGCCGATTGGGATGAAATCATCCAAACGATGAAGCTTGCCTTGCGATCCGGGCTTGGCGGCCGCACTTGTGTGGGCTACGGCAGCAGTGGCCGTCTCCAAGGCGACGTTCTATTCCAGTGCGCTCTGGCCGGGCAGGGACCTGCCGCCAAGCTGTTGGATGCGGCCGTTGAATTTCGCCCCACCATGTTCCGGGCCGCCATTCGCGGCATGGCACTGCGTTTGTTCGGTGGCCTGACAGACCCTGGCACAGCCCTTCGGGTTGTCGGTGAGCTCTTCGGTGCCCTGAGCAGGGAAGAGGGCCAGCATGTGGGCCTTCTGGCCACGGCCTACACCGAGGCGGAGACG
>JBJTWN010000096.1:0-3827 GCA_046081785.1 Cyanobium sp. | reverse complement strand
GGTGGAGCCGCGGCCCGTCCTTACCGCGACACCTTTCGGGATCTGAAGGCCTGCATCCAGGCAGTGGATGTGCGGCTGATGGGGGATTGACGTGGCGCCTCGCCGGTTGGGCTGCCCTTGGGGGAGGGGATTCCTGGCCTGGAGATGATTTGTCGTCTACCCCAGATCCGCCGTCATTGCTAACGCGGTGCCATTATGCGCCCAGCACCCAGGGCCTATTAGAAGTCTGTCCGAGTAGCTCTGGCGTGCGGCAGTCAGCTCCGGTTTCGTGCGCAGGTCTCGCCCGAATCTCTTGGCCTTGCCGCTCGAGAACCCAGCCGCTGCAGCGGATCTGATCAGCTTCCTCAAGGCGCTTCCCGATTGCCGTCTGCGTCGTGGGATTCGCTACCCGCAGTGGTGGATGCTGCTGGTGGCAATCCTGGCCATTCTCAGCAACCAGGGTTCGCTGCTCGGGATGGAGCGTTTTGCCAAACGCCACCGCAAGACCCTCAACGAGCTGCTCGGCACCCATGTGGCAAACCCGCCGTCGGACTCGACCTTCCGTTTGCTGCTCTCTCAGCTCGATGTCGATGGCTTCGATACCCTGCTGCAGCAGTGGATGGCAGCCCAGCCTGGCGTCACCGAGTCTGTCGACACCCTGGTGTGTGACGGCAAGACCCTGCGGGGTTCGATCGATCAAACCGCCTCTGGCGCAGCGCGTTTTATCGCCCAGGTGAGCCTGTACTCCAACACCCTTGGGGTGGCGATTGCCCAAAACACCTACGCCACCGATGCCGGAGGCGAAATCGCGGCTTTGCGCCAGCTACTGGATCGCGTTGATCTCAACGACTTGCTGGTGCAGGCCGACGCGCTGCATGCAAACCGCCCTTTTTCCTCTACCTCGAGCAACGTGGTGCCGACTTCCTGATCGCTGTAAAGCACAGTCGCCGCAAGGGCTTTCAGGTGATCAAGGACCGCCTGACCTATGGCCGCAAGGCGCCATGGCAAGCCAGCAACCGCGAACGCAAACGTGGTCGTGACCTCACCTGGACGTTGCGGGGCATGCCCGCCCCAGAGTGGGTGATGGAGAACTGGCCGGGAAGTGCCACGATCCTGGCGGTGCGCTGCAAGGGCACCCGTGATGGCAAACCGGTCGATGAGACCCGTTACTACGTCTCGAGTTTGCGCACTGGAGCCAAGGCCCTGCTCAGAGCCATCCGGCAGCGCTGGTCAATCGAGAACAGCTGGCATTGGGTGCGGGATGTGCCGCTGCGGGAAGACGCCCACCGCTACCGGGAGGTCAACGGCGTCCAGATCCTGGCCACGCTGCGCAGCCTGGCGATCAATGCCCTGCGGCTCGAAGGGATCTGGTCGCTTACCGAGGGCATCGCCGCTCTGGCTCATGACATCAGGGGGTTGCTGAGGCTGCTGGGGTGGGCAGAAACGGCGACCGCAGCACTCTCAGAATGACTTCTAATAGGCCCTGGGTCTGATGCGGCTCCGATACCACCTGTTCGCTCTGCTTCACAGTCGGCAAGCGGCATGGGGACGGTGGTTTCTGTCTCGGGTGGAGGGTTCGTCTGGGTCCCCTGCGCTACCACCCAGCGCACGCCCGGCAGGGACCGCCTGGCGCCGGGCGCAGAGCTGAGCGTTCACCCTGGGCTGTGCCGGAGCTGAACACCCAAGGCCCAGTGCCAACTCCGTACACCCGGGAGCTCCCGAGCTGAGCAGGGTTGATGGCGAAGCCTGTGTCCACGGCTGGCACGACGCTCGACCCTGCCGCTGTGGCCATCGGCTGAGTTGGGGCCGCCAGGGACCCGCACCTTCCCCACATGTTGACGTTCCGATCCGCTGCCCCTAGCGTCATAAGAACCCTTGCAGCGTGGCCCCAGCAGACAACTCGCTTGAGGCGAGCCGAACTGTTTGATCTGTATTGGTTACCTCGGTTACTTCGATGAAATATCTGCATGCCATGGTGCGCGTCAGCGATGTTGACGCCTCATTGCGGTTCTATTGTGATGCCCTGGGGCTGGAGCTGGTGCGCCAGGTTGATGTTCCCACCGGCCGCTTCACCTTGATCTATCTGGCGGCGCCGGGCGACCACCAGGCCCAGGTTGAGCTCACCGCCAACTGGGACCCTGAGGAGCTGGGTGGCGGCCGCAACTTTGGCCATCTCGCCTACGCGGTCGACGACATCTATGCCACCTGCGCGCGTCTGCAGGCCCATGGCGTCACCATCCTGCGTCCGCCCCGTGATGGCCACATGGCCTTTGTGCGCTCCCCCGACCAGATCTCGATCGAGCTGCTGCAGCGCGGCGCCCCGCTGGCACCGGCCGAGCCGTGGGTTTCCATGCCCAACACCGGTGCCTGGTAGCCCTGATTCCCCCAGCAGTCCGCCATGCCATCCGATCGCGCCTCCACGCAGGCCAGCCCATGGCCCGCCCCTGTTGAGGTGGCCCATAGGCCCGGGTCCCTGCCCCTGGGGGGAGTCGTGCCGGCGACCCCGATCTTCGCCTTCGCCACGCCGGCAGCGCCGCTGATGCTGTCGCCCCAGCCCTCGCTCTCTCCCCGGCGCACCGATCTTGACCTGGGCGGCTTGCTCGCGTTCACGATCGACGATGTGATCACCCCGGCTGAGGCCGACAGCATCGTGGCAGCCAGTGAGCACTTTGGCTATCGGGATGAGGCTCCCGGGATTGCCACCCCGCCGGGCATGCGCATGAACAAGTCTGTGCACTGGCTCGCCGACCTGTCGTTGCTGGGGCCTGTGTTTGAGCGCATCGGCCCGTTGCTGCCCCCTGCCATCGATGGCGCCACCCTGCATCCGGCACTCAGTCGCCGCATCAACATGTACCGCTATGACGCTGACGATGTGTTCAACCTGCATACCGATGGCGACTGGCCCGGTTACGGCTTGAGCGAAGATCGCCGCCAGATGGTCGAATGGCCGGGGCTGCGCTCATGCCTCACCATGCTGCTCTATCTCAACGGACCTGAAGATGGCGTACAGGGCGGCAGCACGCGCCTGTATCGTCCCGACCGCACAGCGGTTGATGTGACGCCGCGCAAGGGCGCCGCCCTGTTTTTCCGCCATGGGTTTGGTGCCCAGAGCGTGCTGCATGCGGGCTCGCGCGTGGTCGGTTCGGTGTCGAAGTACGTGGCACGCATCAATGTGATGTATGCCGCCACCTGACTGATCGCCGCCGTATGCATGGCCCCGATCGCCCGCTACTGCTGAAGCATCCGTTCTTCGTGGCTTGGTCGCCGCAGGCCCGCCGTTCAGGCTGACAGGCCCCCTCAGGCCTGCAGCAGCGCCAAGGCGTTGGCCAGGTTGTCGGCCTCGTGGGCGGGTTTGTCGCGGCGCCAGCGGCTGATGCGGGGGAACCGCACGGGGATGCCGCTCTTGTGGCGGCTGGAGCGCTGCAACCCCTCAAAGGCCAGCTCAAACACCTGCAACGGCTGCACGGCCCGCACCGGCCCAAACCGCTCGGTGGTGTGGCTGCGGATCCAGCGGTCCAGGGCCGTGATCTCCTCGTCGTTCAGGCCCGAATAGGCCTTGGCGAAGCTCACCAGCTGTGCCGGGCCGTCGCCAGCGCCGGGGGGCCGATCCCACAGCCCGAAGGTGTAGTCGGTGAACAGGTTGGCGCGGCGGCCGCCGCCGGCCTGGGCATAGAGCAACACCGCATCCAGGCTGTAGGGATCGCGCTTGTGTTTCCACCAGTGACCCCGCCTGCGTCCGGCCAGGTAGGGCGAGGCGAAGGCCTTGAGCATCAGCCCCTCGGCGCTGGCGGCGGCGGCCTGCTGGCGCAGGGGCTCCAGTTGCTCCCAGCCCTCCAGCGCCAGGCGGG
>JBJTWN010000095.1:0-2560 GCA_046081785.1 Cyanobium sp. | reverse complement strand
CCGCTGGGCCTTGAAGCGCTGGCGGCGGGCAGCCTCCCGCGCTTCCCGATCCTTGGCGGCCTCCACCTGGGCGGGGTAGAGCTCATCAAAAAACTTGCCCAGCCCCACCGACACGCTCAGCACCCCATCCATGAACTTGGGGTCGCCGGTCAGCTTGCTGACATCTTGGCCCACCGCCTGCCAGCGATCGGTGAGTTTGCGGGCATTGGCCAGGGTGGCCTGCAAATCCTTGGTGGTTTGCGGATTGTCGATCCGGGCGGTCACGGCGCGGGCATGGGAGGTGGCGGCCGCCGCGTCGGCACTGGCCTTGTTGAGATTGGCCAGGATCGGATCGGCCTTGCGCACTGAAGCATTCAGCTCCTGCACCAGCCGCTGCGCATCCTTGACAAACACCTGTCCATCGCGGGAAAGCTTCTCGGTCTCCCCGGCGGTGCGCTCAAACGCCCGGGTGGCGGAGGCCATTTGGGGCACCACCCTGTCCCGCTCGGCCTGGTTCAACAAGCGCTGCACCGTATCGGTCACCGATTCCAGGGTGGGAGCGGCCACCCCCTCCACCAGACCCCCGTCGCACACCATGCGCCCCTTGTCGCAACCCTCCTGCCTGGGCCCAACCCCCCGGGGCAGCGGCGCACCTGAGCTGATCAGAGACACCACCGCATCCCCGCCCAGCAGGGAGCTGGTGGCGATGCGCGCCACCACAGGCCGCGACAGCCGCAGGTTGGGATCGCTGATCTCCAAGAGGGCTTCCACCGCCTGATCCGTCACCTTCACCTTGCGCACATTGCCCACCTGCACGCCCCTGTGCAGCACCGCCGAGCGCTCCGCCAAGCCAGCCGCATCGGCAAAGGTGGCGCGGATGGTCCAGGTGTTGCGCTGCAGAGACACCCCCTTCAGCCAGAGCCAGAAGCCCACCCCACCAGCGATGGCGGCCAGCAGAGAAAATCCCACCAAGGCTTCACGAACACTGCGGCGCATGGATTCAAAGACCTGTTATCAGTGCTCGGCCGGCTGAATCGGCCCGTGCAGACTACCTGTCCTGAACTGAACCACGTAGGGATCGGTGCACTGCCGATACTGTTCCGCGCTGCCCGCCCAGCGGAAGCGTCCGCCATAAAGAAGAATCACCCGGTCGGCACAACGCTCGATCGTGCTGTGCACATGGCTCACCACCACGCCTGAGGCATGGGCGAGACCCGTGGCCTGCACGATGAGATCTTCAATGCGGCTGCAGGCCACCGGATCCAGCCCCGCCGTGGGCTCATCAAAGAGCAGCAGGGGCACCCGATCGCCGGGCTCGCTGGGATCTTCGATCAGCGCCCGGGCAAAGCTCACCCGTTTCTGCATGCCGCCACTGAGCTCCCCGGGCAGCCGCTCCTCCGTGCCCTCCAACCCCACGGCCCGCAAGGCATCGCCCACCCTTTCGCGAATCTCCGCCTCACTCAGGCGGCTGCGGCGATAAAGGAGAAAGCCCACGTTCTCCCGAACCGTGAGGGAGCCCAGCAGGGCAGGGTTTTGAAACACCAGGCGCACATCGGGCGGATGGCGCTGATCCAGCCGCAGATAGCGCTGCGGCACCCCATGCACCTTCACCTGGCCTGCGCTGGGAAGCAGCAACCCCGCCATCAGGCGCAAAATCGTGGATTTGCCCGAGCCGGAAGGGCCCACCACCACCAAGCGCTCCCCCGGCTGCACCTGGAGGGCCACCTGATCCAGGATCAGCCGCTCCCCCCAGCCCATCGACACAGCCTCAAACTCCACCACCGGCGCGTCGCGCTGAACCGCGCCGGTGGCCTCCAGCTGGCTGGCATCGCTGAACACAGGAGGGGCAAGCTCCAGGAGAGGGGCTGCGGGGAAACGCTTCCATCTTGACGCCCCTCCGCATCCCTACAGTTCAATCAGTCTTTTCCGCCTCCGCGCCCCGATCCCTTGCCCGAGCGAGGCCCAACCACGCGCCCCCCCCGCCAACGCCCACAGCCACGCCCGCCCGAGCGCCCTCAGTGGATCGGCAGGGGAGAGCTGCGCCAACAGGATTTGGTGAGCAGTTCCCGCCGGGCCGTGCGCTGGCTCCAGCCGGGGCTCGTGGTGAAGCGCTGGATGCTCACCTCCGGCCTCGGGTTGGTGATTGCCCTGTTGGGGGCAGCCGTTTGGGCGGATCTGCAACCCATCTACTGGACCCTCGAATCAATCCGCTGGGTTTTGGCTCGGGTCACCCAGGTGCTGCCGCGGGGCATCACGGGCCCCCTGGTGCTGCTCTTCGGGGGGGTGCTGATTTGGCTGGGCCTCAACCGCAGTTTCGGCTCCATCCAGCAGGCCCTCGCCCCCGAAAAGGACACCCACCTGGTGGATGCCCTCCTCGCCCAGCGGCGCCTCAACCGGGGGCCCAGCATCGTGGCGATCGGTGGTGGCACCGGGCTTTCCACCTTGCTGAGCGGGCTGAAGCGCTACAGCAGCAATCTCACTGCGATTGTCACGGTCGCGGACGACGGCGGCAGCAGTGGCGTGCTGCGCCGGGAACTGGGGGTGCAACCGCCAGGCGACATCCGCAACTGCCTGGTGGCCC
>JBJTWN010000094.1:0-2593 GCA_046081785.1 Cyanobium sp. | reverse complement strand
AGCTTCTGGACACCGGGCTGATAGCGGTGAACCACAAGCAGGCGGACTTCACAGACGGGGCCTTGGGGAGTGGCCATGGCTGGGGTGGAGCGGAGAACACCGACCAGACGCCCCGCAGGTGAGCACTGGCCAGGGGCGAGCACCGCGAGCCTTGCGTCAGCCCTGGCCAGTGCGAGCCGCAGGGGCATGCTGCGGAGGGGTTTTGCAACGCCCCGCCAGCCAGACCCAGTGGGCCTGCTGTTGATCCCGTGCTGAACGTCCACCGCGCCCGAGGCCAGAACTGCTCCTCACGCCCCCTGGCATCGAGGAGTGCCAGCAAGACCGACAGACCAGATGTGGCCTGCCGCGTAGCGATCCTTGGCTGCAAGCTCTTCAGTATCTCGGCCACCGTTTGTCTGTGGCCTGGGTCATTGGTCCCGGTCTGGCTGGTGGCCGGGCAATCCCTGGTGGCGATCACCTTCCTGCGGCTGCCAAAGCCTCTGGCCAGAGCCGCGGAGCCCAAGCAGGCGCGAGAGGCGGAACGGCGCAGGCCGAAAGGGGGCCCAGGGCCCCCAGCAGATCAGACAGCCGGCATGGCCCCACTGCTTTGCAGCCCGCCACGGCGCAAGGCAGCTTCTGCCTCCACCTGCTGGCAGCAGCTCAGCTGGGCCTCTGCCTCCAGGGCGCTATCGATTTCATCGACCCGTACCAGGCACTGCTGAATTGCCGGCAGCACCTCTTCCTCCAGCCGTGAGATCTCCTCTTCTCCATAGGGCCGATCAATCCAGGTTCGGCCCAGCGGCCGGCCGGCATGGCCCCTGAGGATCGATTCGATGGCTTTGCCGCAGGACTCCAGCAGCAGGAATGGATCCTCCTCAAGCCGGCAGAACGGTGAGGCGGCAGCAGAGAAGCCATTGGACTGGATGGCCATGACGATCGGCGCCAAGAGCGGCGCAGCGACGGGACCGATCCCAGCGGAGGCCCGACGTCAGGCGGGCCTCAGACTGGAGAGGCTCGGTGCAAGCCCTCCCCGAAATACCGACCATTCCGCTGCAAGCGATCCGCTAAAGGGGGTGCCAACCTGGGTGACATTAGTCCTGCAGGTGGGGAGCGACCGTGGGAATCGCAATCGAGCTCAGTGACCAGCAGGCCCAAGCCCTGAGCGAAACAGCACGCCGTCTCCATGTCAGTGAGGCCGATCTCGCTGCAGCAGCAGTGCGGGATCTGATTTCTCGGCAATCGGTTGATTTTCAGGCCGCTGCGGATCGGGTTCTCAGCAAGAACCAGGAGCTCTATCACCGGCTGGCCTGATGCGCTGGTTGAGCCTGGCGGAGGTGCTGGAGCTGCATCGTCGCCTGATCGAGCAGACCGGAGGTATGCCGGGCCTGCGGGACCTGGGTCTGCTGGAGGCCTCCCTTGCCCAGCCCCACCAGAGCTTTGGCGGCGTTGATCTCTACCCAGGGCTGAATGCCAAGGCCGCAGCGCTGGGGTTCTCCCTGATCCAGAACCATCCTTTCGTGGATGGCAACAAGCGGATCGGCCATGCCGCAATGGAAACAACACTCGTGCTGAACGGCATCGAGTTGACCGCCTCTATCGATGCCGCTGAGGGCGTTGTGTTGGCCGTGGCCAGCGGCGAGCTTGATCGTGAGGCCTTCTCGCGCTGGGTCGCGGGCAACCAGCGCAACACTGAACCGTTCTGATCCGCGCCAGCGACCTGCGGCGCACGTCCTGCAGGCCATGGGTTCGGCGATCGGCATCGCCTTGCTCTCACCGATCCATGCGCGACAGCGCTGCTCTACCCAGCAGAGCCAGAGCAGCTTGAGGGTGGAATCAAAACCGCCCTGCAGCTGCTCCAGCGTGCCGGGGCAGACCTGCCCGATCGAGCGCCCCTCCAGCGCCCGCTGCCCGCACACCCCGGCGGCGAGGGAATAGATCAGCAGCTGCGTGCCGATCACCACCGCCAGGATCTTGAAGATGAAGCGCTCCCGGTCGAACGGCGGCTTGGGCGGCCGGGGTGCTGGGTTGGCTTGCATCGACGCTCCTCCCAGGCGATCAGGCCCCAGCCGGTGGCAGCACCAGCGCACCGCTCTGCAGCAACTCCCAGATGCGCTGGGCCTCCGCCTGGCGCCGCTCGGTGTGGGGCGTGCCGGGCCTGAAGTAACCCTCAGCTGCGGCAGCTGAACCGGTCCAGTACGCCGCCGCCTCTGCCGGATCCATGCCGTGTGAGCGGTCCTCGAACACCCGGGTCCAGCCGATCAGAGAACCCTGGGGCGGATCGTGCAGGCCGGCGTACTCCTCGGCGAAGTACTGCTCCTGCCAGCCGTTGCTGTTGGGGTCGATCCCCTCAGCGATAACCTGCAGCCGTGCCGCGTCGTAGGCGGTGCGGCGCACGCCCGTGTACTGCATGGCGCCGCGGCCGGCTCCGCTGCCGGCTTCCACCACATCGAGGTTGTTGAGCTCCGGTTCACCGGTTTCCACCACCATGCAGCCGAGGAAGCCGCAGGCCTCCTCAGCACTCAGCGGTTGGATGGCGCCCAGGCTGGCCTCGGTGACGGCGCTGCTGCAGAAGAACTCCAGCCAGTGCTGCAGGTTGACGTGGGCCAGGGATGGC
>JBJTWN010000093.1:0-3880 GCA_046081785.1 Cyanobium sp. | reverse complement strand
GATCTGATCGTGCGCGAGGCGGTGCGCGATGCCGGCCTCTACGACGAGATCTGGCAGGCCTTCGCGGTGCTGCTGCCCGTGCGCAGCGTGGGGGTGATGGGCGACAAGCGCACCTACGCCTTCCCGGTGGTGCTGCGCTGTGTGTCCTCGGAAGACGGCATGACCGCCGACTGGTCGCGACTCCCCTACGACCTGCTGGAGCAGATCTCCAACCGCATCGTCAACGAGGTCAAGGGCGTCAACCGCGTGGTGCTCGACATCACCAGCAAGCCCCCCGGCACGATCGAGTGGGAGTGAGGGTAGCGCACTCAGGGACTTGGGCTATGCCAGGGCTCAAAGAGTGCCACTTTTGTATTCAAACTTGTAGCTTTCAGAATTGAAGAAAAAATCAGTTTCCCCATTTGCCACCTTGATTTTTTCACCCTTGAGCATCTGTGCGCATTGAAACTTAACCCTCTCATTGGGGAAAGGTTTTATGGTCTGCTGGAACCATGGATCAGCAGTCTGATCTTTTGACTCGGAGAAAAGCCAATGCGCTTTTCCAACATAATGAGCATGAGTGAAATCGATAGTGTCTAAATTCTGCATGTCTTGCAGGTCTTTGCCCTTAACGATTGTCCCGAGCCTTGTTTTGTTGATGATGTCGGAGATCCTTAGAATACCATCGTTGAAATTTGTTGTTATGAAAACCCTTGCGGCTTTTATCTGTGGTATCCAGGCTTGACTCTTGTCTAAATCTACATCAGCTTGGTGAAGTATAACGGCATCAAATGCCTGAAGATCCTCATTCTCGGTTGCACCTGAATGATTATTGCTTCGCATTAAATAGTAGAGAGTCCTGTTGCCAAGGCTATGCGCTAGTAGGCTTACTTTAAACCGTACAGTTCCAAGAGCATCCCGCACTTTATTTCTTGCTGGAGCAATAAACAGAGAGTTTAGTTGCCTTAGTGAGCTTGCCAGCTTTATTGAGGTGAAGTATGCAGCAAGCTCAGCCGTCTTATAAGGAAGTTTTGGATCGGGGAAATTGCTCTCTTTTGGATTTGCTGGCCACGAGAAGAGAATAACGTTAACTTGATATAAGACTTCCAGCTCTCTTGCTCTCTGCAGGCTTTCTTGTGGATTTGAGTTGTAGCCAGGAACAAGTATTGCCCAATAATAACTTCCGTCGTCGTTTTTTCGGATTTGAGTACCAGCCTGATTGCTGCTATTGATTTCGTTCGTCATGCTGTTAATTAGAGACTTAAACAGTGTCTGGCACTGAGGGCTTGCTTCCCAGTCCTGCACGGGAACCGGGAGGCTTGGAATCAGGCTAATGTCCCAATGATTATTCGGATCAAGACTGGCTTCGGCAAGTACAACTTTGTCGGATCCCTCTACCTTGAGACAAGGTTGAAATGTATCCACGCCCGTGCCTTGAGGATTAAGTTCGCGATTGGAGAGGATCAGGATCATGGTGAATGCCTGTGTTCGGTGAATGACTGATGTTGGTTGTTAAGTGTGCCCTGAAACGGGCGTTGCCGATTGGAGCTGCGCAGCTGTGGCAAGCCGCCATGCTGCAGTCCTGCACTTTTTCAAGATAGCCGTTGAACGGTCAGGTGCACTGGGTTCTTGGTGTCGTTGCGATTGTTTCGGTAAAACCAATCCGCTTTCACGTCATTGGGAAAGAGATAGAGTTGACGATCGGGTGGCATGGCCGCTGCCTTGGGAGCTTTCCACTCTCGCCCTTTGCCAATCGCGAAGATCTTGCGATCGCTTGTGCCAATGCTTCCGCAAAGCAGAAACAGGCGGTGGAAAGGCATACGGGCGATGACTTCAGAGACAACGATTGGAGGAAGCCATTTCCTCCACCCCAGCGGGCTCGCGGAGTACTGAGCATCCCACCAGCAACCGGAGGCAGTGAAGCGATATGTTGCATCAGGAGTGAGTTGAATCTGGCTGGGATAGAAATACACCGTGGGCGGGATTAAAGCGATCTGCCGCGACTCTCCCACAACCATCTCCGTGGCTCGATTCCGGCTGTTCAGTCGCAGGGATGGATCATGTCGGCTGAAAGTGGTTTGCTGTTCAGGCTGATAGCACTGGTCTACCTCTGGGCTTCTTTCGGCTGCATCGGCACGCACCCTCAGTTCGCTGAGCGGGCTAAGGCCAGCGCCCAGCAGCACGGCAATAAAAACCAAGCTGCTGTGCAGAAAACGACGTCGTTCATAGCTTTGACCTATCCTGAATGTAGGGGAGTGGTGCGGCATTGAAGGCAAGATCATGTGGCTTGGCTGTTGCCGACTCTGAAGAGGCTCCCGCGCTTTCGGATGTAGCGGGGTTATTCCTTTGTAGGCGGTTTACCCTCCCGCGTCAACGTCCTGATTACAGATGATTGAGGAGTGTCATGCCGACTTCTGTAGCATGGAAGGAGGTTCAATATCCAGCCACCCCGTGAGACTTATTGCCATCGCAAAAGGGAGTTGTAATTGCTTGGTTCTAACCGAATGCCCTTAGCCATATCTCCTGCGTTGTATCTGTATTGTATCGAGTCTAGGCGGTCTTGTTGCTATTTCTGCGCCTGTTGGCAAGGTCCTTCTGATCTGAATGAGATCTTGTCTTTGGAACGTGCAGCCCCGCTCTTGGAAGTGGTTCATGCAATCAGCTGTAATCCCTGTCCCTGCCCCGGTTTCTGAGTCTGGTTTTGAGCTCATAATCGCATCCTGTCCGCAGATCTGATTCTCAATAAAATGGCTTCATGTCGACTATTTGTCTTGCTGGAACTTCCAGCCATCTCCCTGCCGCTGCTCAGATCGCGATCCCCGCCGCTGTCTCGGTTTGTTGTTGTCCCCCTGCGGTTGCTGTGGCTTTCCCATCAGCTGTTGGCTCACCTCCTTGTGAGCGTATCAGTATCGAGTTCAGGGCGGGTCGTGCTGTGGGCTGGCCCCGCCAGGCCACGACCGATACCATCGGGCACCCGATCAGAGACGGCCCCGTGACCGCCGTGACCTCCGCCGCCACCGTCGACCCCGATTCCCAGCTGCAACGGCGTCTGCAGCAGGACAGCATCCTGGTGGGCGGCAAGACGGTTTACCTCAACCCCTTCCTCTACTGGCGCCGCTTCGACGCCAACACCGACCGCTGGCTGCGCGAGCCCGGCCAGCTGGGCGAGGAGCAGATCGAGGCCAACCGCCTGCGCTTCTACCCCGAACTCGACTGGACCCTGCTCGATGACCAGGAGCGCCCGATCAAGGACGGCGCCGTGGAGATGTTTCTCAAGACCCTCGAGCTGATCGGCACCTTCAATCCCGAGCTCACCCCCGGCCAGCTGCTGGAGGTGGAGCGCAAGATGGCCGTCACCAAGAAGAAGGCCTTCGAGCGCTGGGTGGAGAAGGCCCTGAACCGGCGCGAGCAGCTGGAGCTGAGGGAGCGTCGCCGCTTCGATCGCGACCGCACCCTGCGCGACTGGATGGAGTGGACCGCCCTGCCAGCCACCCGCCGGGCGGTGCTGCCTGTGGCCCTGGGTCTGGTGCTGGCCGCCGCGGGCGGCTGGTGGCTGGGCAGCCAGCGCCCCTGCCGCGCCGTGGTGGTGGATCCCGGAGTGCCGCGCACCCTCACCCCCTGAGCCCTCGCTGAGGGCCAGGCGGCACGGCGCCGGGCTTCGGCGTGGACAGGGCAGACTGGACGACCGACCCCCGGCCCGGCCATGGCCTCCGATCCCCTCGATGCCCTGCGGCTCAGCCTGATGCAGGAGGTGCTGCCGGTGGGTCTGGCCGTGGTGGAGCGCGCGCGCAGGGGAGGAGCCCGGGAGGTACTGGCGGCCTTCGAGGGCAACCCCGCCGATCCGCTCGATCGCCTCAGGCGGGAAGGGGAGCCGGCGGCCAGCCAGCTGCGCGACACCCTC
>JBJTWN010000092.1:0-22694 GCA_046081785.1 Cyanobium sp. | reverse complement strand
CGATTACCCGGTACGGTATTTCGATTCGTGATTCGTGAGACACTGGCAGTCCCGATCTCGCGATAAATCTGTCTGCAGTCCGCAGTCCGCAATCCCAAATCACAGAATATGACTAGTACGACTACGAAGGATCGTGAGTCGTGAGTCGCGAGTTGTCTACCTTGATGCACATCCAAATGATTTCGGTTTCGTAGCCCTAGTAGAGCCCACCATTCATAATTTTGAAAGGTCACCTCATGAGGGATGGGACAGAAGACACAGTCACCTGAGTTCCTGGATGGAAATTGACGATTTCACGCCTCGAAAGTAGATCAGGATTCAACCTTTCTGCTGATGCAATTGCGTCATAAGCGTGGCATTCAGCCCACTCTCGGTCTCCTTGAAGGGAGCATCACGTACCAACTATCGCGAACTTATTGAGGAAGACCGTGAGCTCACAACCCACAGTGAAAATCTTCAATTGCTGGATAGTGACCGGCCGCCATGCAATTGCGAGGAAAAGAATCGGATTCATTACTCGGATGAAATCCAGGCGTATGTCTAGGAGTCTTTGCTGCCCCCTTGGTAACACCTTTGAAACTTCAAGAGGAGGAATCCCAGCCGGGCATCCCCACCGCCACCGGGTAGCGGCGCACCTCTCGCCCGTTCTCCAGCACCTGCAACAGCCTGTGTCGTCGATCGAGGATCAGGAGCCTGGCGGGTGCTGCGATGGGGGCTGGAGCTGGCGTTGGCGCAGCTGTTGGAGCTGGTGTGGGGGCGGCAGGCGAGCTGGGAGCCGCTGGGGAGATCGTCGAGCCAGCGGGGCCCACCGGCTCGGGCAGCCCACCCTCCCTCAGGCCCACTTGCAGAGGTTCCCCATCGAGCAGCGCTGCGGCTCCCGCCTCTTGTTCGGCACTGTTCGCCGGCAGGGCCAGGGTGGCCTTCACCGGCTCAGCGCCAGTGGCCAGGGCCGGCCAGCCGGCGAGGCAGACGCTCCAGAGAAAAGGCAAGCCAACCACGCGAGCTTGGGTTGCGCGGGGGCGGCGCCAGCGTTGGATCAGCCCAGACACGGCCTTGCGAGAGCAGGGTTGGCAAAGAAGCTCCAGCGTAGGAAATCTCGCTCAGGTGGGGGCATTGTGCTTTACGGCAACCATGGCGAGGCCGAAAAGTCTGGATCTCGCTTCTCCAAAAAGGCATCGCGACCTTCCTGCCCTTCCGCTGTTCGATAGAAGAGATGGGTGGCTTGCCCGGCCAGCTCCTGCAGGCCAGCCAGGCCATCCATCTCCGCGTTGAAGGCCGCCTTCAGACATCGAATGGCCGTTGGGCTGTGCGCCAGCACCTCCCTGGCCCAGCGCACCCCCTCCGCTTGAAGCTCTGCCAGGGGAACGACCGCATTCACCAACCCCATGCGCAGGGCCTCCTCCGCCCCATAGCGGCGGCAGAGAAACCAGATTTCCCTCGCCTTGCGTTGGCCCACCACCCGCGCCAGATATCCGGCCCCAAAGCCCCCGTCGAAACTTCCCACTCGAGGTCCCGTCTGCCCGAACACCGCGTTGTCGGCCGCCACGCTGAGATCGCACAGCAGGTGGAGCACCTGGCCGCCGCCAATCGCATAGCCCGCCACCAGGGCGATGACCACCTTGGGCAGCGAGCGGATCATTCGCTGCAAATCCAGCACGTTCAGGCGTGGCAGGCCGTCCTCGTCCAGGTAGCCGCCATCCCCTCGCACGCTCTGATCGCCACCGGCGCAAAAGGCCCAGCCGCCATCGTCCGCAGGGCCGGCCCCGGTGAGCAACACCACGCCGATGGCTGGATCCTCCCGCAAACGGGAGAAGGCATCGCAGAGCTCCCGGATGGTGCGTGGCCGGAAGGCGTTGCGCTTGTCCGGACGCGCGATGGTCACCCGACCGATGCCCTCCGCGCTGCGTTCGCAGACGATGTCGCCATAGGAGCCGAAGGGCTCCCAGGCCACAGGGGCCGCATCCGGGAGGCGGGGCTGCGTCATGGGGGGGTGATCAGCGCTGCCGCCATTGTGCGCAGGTGACGGCGCCGAGCCGCATCAGTCGTGCGGTCGCTCACCACCCGCAGCAAGGCCAGGGGTTGGGCCAACCCCCAGCGCAAGGCCTCCGCCAATTCCCCCCTTTGGCACACCTGCCGGCTGGGCACCCCGTGGGCTGCGGCCAGGGCACAGGGATCCACCGCCTGGGGCATGGCGAAGAGCCGTTCGAAATCCAGGGCGGCGGGCTCTTTGGGGCGGATCGGCAGTTGCTCAAAAATCCCCCCCCCTCCGTTGTCGATCAGCAGCACCAGGAGCCGACCCCGCAGCTGGGAGGCCCACAGCCAGCCGTTGCTGTCGTGTTGCAACGCCAGATCGCCGCTCACCAGCACCAGACGCTCCTCCACCTCCGCCAGACCGCAGGCGAGCGAGAGGGTGCCATCAATCCCAGAGGCGCCTCGGAAGGAATGGATGGTTCTGCCAGGGGCGGTGGGGTCGCCAAAGCTCTCCCAATCCCGCACTGGACTACTGTTCGCCAGCATCACCGCCAGATTTGGCGGGAGCAGTTGACCCAGCCAGCGGGCCAGCCAGGGCTCCTCGATGGGCTGCGAGTGATCGCCGGCCGCGGCGCTGTCGGGGCTTTGCCAGGAGGTTGTCAGGAGACCCTGAACGAGCTGGTCGCTGCGCAGCCACTGTTCCCTGAGGGCCAGGGCCTCAGGCGAGGGGGAGCCATCGCCCGCCAGCAGGAGGCCAGGCCAGCGCGCCAGCCCGCCGCTCCATTGCCCCTGGACACGCTTGAGGGGATCCAACGGCCGAGGATCCCCCTCGCTCACCATGACTTGCGGACCATGCTGTTGCTCCAGCCAGGCTTGCAGCCTTCGACTGGCGGGCAGGGGGCCCAGCCGAAGCACCTGGGGGGCCTGCAGGCCCTTGGGGTTGCCCTCCAGAAGCAGGTCATAGCCAGCCACGAGCGCCCCTCGGGCGACTCCGCGCAGGCTGGAGAGGGCATCGGCCAACACGGGCCAGCCGCTGCGCTGCTGCCAGCGATCGAGAGCCTGCAGATGGCTCATCCAGGCGGTTGCGCCTCCTCTCCAGGGGCCAGCCACCACCACGCCAGGCTGGTCTGGATCCAGCCCAACCTGGCCCCATTCCAGGGATGGCCAGTCTTGTTGGATCGGCGCTTTCTCGGCCGGGGCGCTCTCGGCAACGGCTTGATGGGAGCTCCGCAACCAGGCCCGCAACCAGGCCAGCGCTGCTCCATCGGGGTGGAGAGGCTCCTCCAAAGCGAGGTTGAGATGCACCGGCCCTGCGGGCGCTTGCCCCTGGCCGGAAGCCGCCGCCATGGCCTGGTGGGCCAGCAGGCGCAGGGCCTCGGGCGCCATGGTGGCCAGCCCTTGCGCCGCGCCCTCGCCAAACCACCGGCAGCAGGGCCGCAGAAAGGCCTCCTGGTTCACGGTTTGATTGGCGCCGCAGCCCTTGAGTCGCTCCGGTCGGTCGGCTGTGAGCAGCAGCAGGGGGATGGTGCTCTGGTCGGCCTCCACCAGGGCGGGCAACAGGTTGGCCACGGCCGATCCAGAGGTGGTGACAACGGCCGCGACTCGGCCGTCCCCCCTGGCCAAGCCCAGGGCGAAGAAGGCGGCGGAGCGCTCGTCGATCGCTGTGAACACCCTCAATCCGCCTCCCTCGAGCAGCGAAGCCGCCACGGCCAGAGGGGCAGAACGGCTTCCCGGGCAGAGCACCAGCCTTTCCAAGCCTCTGCCCCTCAGCGCCTGGAGGAGCTGCAGGCAGGCCAGGCTGGCTGCGGCAGCGGCTGGAACCTCAACCGTTTGAGGGGTCACCTGTTCAGCGTTCACGGGTGCCAGGTCCGCTCGTCAGGATGGTGGGGTTCATCTTGCGTGTGTCGTGGTCGGATCCCCCAGCGACGGGCCGCCTCCGGTGGCTGATCCAAGCTCCCGGTCCCAACCGTGGAGGGAGATGGTCTCCACCCTGCGAGGACTGGTGTTTTGGTTGCTGGTGGCGCTGACGCTGCGCTGGCTCGTGCTCGAACCCCGCTGGATCCCATCGGGATCCATGCTTCCCACTCTCCAATTGGAAGACCGGGTGTTGGTGCAAAAGCTTTTGCCCCGCTTGGGCGTCACTCCTGGGGTGGGTTCGATCGTGGTGTTCCATGCCCCGCAGGCCCTGGTGCAGGCCGGCTACGACAGCGATGCCGCCCTGATCAAACGGGTTGTGGCCATCGGGGGGGATCATGTGGAAGTGAAGGGTGGTCAGTTGTGGCGCAACGGTGTGGCCGTTGATCCTGATTGGAGCAGCGTGCCCATGGCCTACAGCCTGCCCCCCATGGTCGTTCCCCCCGGGCATCTGATGGTGCTGGGAGACAACCGCAACGCCAGCCTCGACTCCCATCTCTGGGGTCCCCTCCCCAGCCAGGAGGTGATCGGCACGGCGGTTTGGCGCTATTGGCCCCTCGATCGTTTCGGTCCGCTTCGGTTCTCCGCCCCAGTGCTGCCGGGGTTGAAACCCTCCCATGTGGGTTAAGGTATGCGCGGAGTTCAAAACGGCCCGCTCGCAGGAGCACGCTTCCAGGAGGTTGATGTTCAATCCTGAGTTTCTCACCAGCGACAGTGAGGCCATCAGCGGCAACGCCTTGATCCAATACCTGCAAGAGCAATCTCCAGATGTGCTCCAACGGGTGGCCCGATCTGCCAGCGGCGACATCCAAGACATCATCCGCCATAACGTTCAGGGTCTGTTGGGCATGTTGCCCGGTGAGCAATTTGAAGTGAAGGTGCAAACCAGCCGTGAAAATTTGGCGGGCCTTCTCGCCTCCGCCATGATGACGGGTTACTTCCTCAGGCAAATGGAGCAACGGATGGAACTGGAGGGTGCGCTGCTTGGTAGCGCAGACCACCTCGACCCTTCGCAAGATGATCCGGGCGAACTCCGGCTTTGAACCACTTGTGTGGACGATCCAGACCGTCACACAAGGTGCCAGTCTTCTCGATTAAAAATGCTAAATTTAGTGCCTGAACTTTTTGATTTGTAAGGCACTTGCCATGAGTTTTGCTACCACAATAAAACAAGCCGTTCCCGTGCCAGTCAAGCACCGGATCAAGGACTTGATGGGGATCAAGGATCCTCCTGTTGAGGAGAAGAAGAGCAAGCCGATTGAATTTTGGATCGACGTGGTGAGCGGCTGCAACTTGCGCTGCACGGCCTGCCCTGTTGGCATGCCTGAGTATTCCAACAGCATTGGCAAGTCTCTGCGCGAAATGGACCTCGACCTGTTTGAGAGAATTTGCATCAAGGCCAAGAATGACACCGGCGGAAATCTCCGTATGGGCCTCTATAACTGGACTGAGCCGACCCTGCACTCTCGCTTGGATGAGTTGATTGCTATAGCAATTAAGCACGATATTCCCTGCGGCATTTCCTCTAATCTGAATTACGATTACGACTGGTCTAAGCTAAAGCCCCTTAAACTCTGGAATTTTACGATTACAGTCTCAGGTTTTACCCAAAAAACCTATGCCATCAACCACCGCGGGGGACGCATTGAGCCTGTGTTGGCAAATTTGATCCGCATCTCCGAAACATTGGCCGATTGGCATAGCTACAAAGACATTGATGTTCGTTATCTTGTGCACCGAGACAATAAGCATGAAGTGCATCTCTTCAAGCATTTTTGTGACAAGTTGGGCCTCAAGTTCACTCCTTATCATGCCTATTACATGCCGATAGATCGCATGTTTGAGGGTCTGGAAGGCGTGCCCGATGGGTTCGATTACATCGAATACTCCCCGCAGATGGTGCGTGAGGCGATCGGCGATCATCGTTCCCAGCGCTGCTTCATGAGAGACTCACAAGTCACCCTGGACATGGATGGTCAATACTCTGTCTGCTGCGTCGAATCTCCTTCCTCGCCCCGTTTAGGCAATTATCTGGAAGATAGCTTTGCCCAGATGCAAAAATTACGAGTGACCAGCGATCTTTGCGCCAAGTGCACGAAGAAGGGGATCAACATTTTTGCCACCTATGGCTATGAGGAGCCGGTGGAAATTCAGGAAGCCATACAGCGCACCTTGAAATCTGATCTCTCAACATTGTTGAATCCTTAGCAGCTCGCCTCGGCTAATTGCTTGCTGATCCAGAGAGAGCTTGTCTTTCATCCGTCTTGACGAGTCCAAATTTCATCAAGGTGCTGTCGATGGAGGCCAGGGTTTGCCAGGGCCCAGCTGAAGGGGCCCACTCCTGCTGCTGCAATTGATGGGCGTAAGTCACGAGTTCTTCCCCGCTCAAGGACTGGGGGGCGTGGTAGTGAGCACTGATGAGCCACTTGATCTCCGGATGCGCGCCGAGATGCTGCAACCAGGCCAGAAAACACTGCTGGGCTCTTGGAAACACCAGTCGCTCCAACACTGGGGCCAAGCGGACAGGAGACTGTTCAGGGCCACCGCAGAAGAGAACATCAGCTTCCTGCTCCCAATCCGCTGACCAGCGAAACGGGTAAAAGCCAAAATGGCTTCTCGCATTTCGGCAATTCCTGGCAAACATGTCTGCGATCAAGGGTGGAAGCGAAGGCACACTGATGCAGCTTGGACGGAAATAGTTGGCAAAAAGCACAATGCGTTTCCAGCCTTTCTCCCGGTTGGATGGTGTGTCGATCAGCGGCTCTGACCCTTTCTCTCTCGCATGAAACAGCAGGGGTGTTGGATCGATGTCGAACAGCGCCGGCGGCGTGGATGGCACGGAGACGAGGGAGTCCGTCACCAGCAAGGCGCCAGTTTCCCGATCGAGGCAGGCCACATCCAGGAATGTTCCCAACCCCAAATCCAGAGGACCCAGCGGAACCCAGCTCAATTGGTCAGCGTGGGGAAGGCCGTCTTCCACCAACACCCTGGTGCGCTCCATCGGAAACCCCAGCCAGCTCTCCGGAAGTTGGAGGGGGAAGCTCCACTGATGCTTGCTGATCCAAACCGTGGCGTCTGGAAAGGTTCGGGCCAGGGCAGGCAGGGGAACCTTGTGTTCCAGCCCAGAGCTTGTGGCAAGCACAATCGTGCGGATTGGCCCGTGTCGCTCCTCCAGACCACGCAGCACCGCCACCACCTCTGGCGTGGCCGCAATCGGTGAGTAGAGCATCAGCTCCTTGCCCACTTTCAACACGGTCATGCGGATCGGCACGGCCACATACCAAACCCCATGCATCTGCTCCAACGTCCAGAGCCGGTCTGGAAGGATCTCCCGCACGAACGTGGGACGGCGGCCATAGGGATACAGGGGAAGGAGCGGCCACCAGGACCAGGCCTGATCCGTTGAGGGTGTCTTTCGGCTGGTGTCCAGCTGGGACAACTCCATGGAAGCGAAGAAAGGCAATGGGCGATCCACCGACTGAAACTAACTGGTGCCAGCCATGAAAAAACCCCCCAATTGGAGGGTTTCTGCGCTGTTTGTGATGGGGACAGATTGTGAGCGTCTACCCGATCACCGGTGCACTCAGCGCCACAGGGGTGGCTTGCGTGGAGGCCAGATCCAGAGGGAAGTTGTGAGCGTTGCGCTCGTGCATCACTTCCATGCCGAGGTTGGCGCGGTTGATCACATCCGCCCAGGTAGGCAGCACCCGGCCTTGGGCATCCAACACCGACTGGTTGAAGTTGAAGCCGTTCAGGTTGAAGGCCATGGTGCTGATCCCCAAAGAGGTGAACCAGATGCCCACCACAGGCCAGGCGGCCAGGAAGAAGTGCAGACTGCGGCTGTTGTTGAAGGAGGCGTATTGGAAGATCAGGCGACCGAAGTAACCGTGGGCAGCCACGATGTTGTAGGTCTCTTCTTCTTGACCAAACTTGTAGCCGTAGTTCTGAGACTCGCTCTCGGTGGTTTCACGCACCAGTGAGGAGGTCACCAGAGAGCCGTGCATGGCGGAGAAGAGGCTGCCGCCGAACACACCAGCCACTCCCAGCATGTGGAAGGGGTGCATCAAGATGTTGTGCTCCGCCTGAAACACCAACATGAAGTTGAAGGTGCCAGAGATACCGAGGGGCATGCCATCGGAGAATGAACCCTGACCGAAGGGATAGATCAGGAAAACGGCAAAGGCCGCGGATAGAGGGGCGCTGTAGGCCACGCAGATCCAGGGACGCATGCCTAGGCGATAGGAGAGCTCCCATTGGCGACCCATGTAGGCCGAGATCCCGATCAGGAAGTGGAAGACCACCAGCTGGTACGGACCACCGTTGTAGAGCCACTCATCGAGGCTGGCAGCTGCCCAGATGGGATAAAAGTGCAGACCGATGGCGTTGCTGGAGGGAATGACAGCGCCAGAGATGATGTTGTTGCCATAGATGAGGGAGCCGGCAACGGGCTCGCGGATGCCATCGATATCCACCGGGGGGGCGGCGATGAAGGCAACGATGAAGCAGATGGTGGCCGCCAGAAGGCATGGAATCATCAATACACCAAACCAGCCCACATAGAGCCGGTTGTTGGTGGAGGTGACCCATTGGCAGAAGTTTTCCCAACTTGCTGCCTGGCCTCTGCTGCGAATGGCAGTGGTCATGGAATCAGTACGTGTGGAGTGAACCCAGGATGAACGTCGCTGAGTTCGTAAGGAAAACCCAAGCCGCCAAGGACATTCAGCAAAGCTGATGCGATCACAGGTGTAATCACAATGGTGACTCAGGCGAGATTTACCCTAGGAAAATGAGCGAGATTCCCCTGGGCTGGCAAAAAAACGTTGGGTTCCTTCGAAAAAGTTCATCTCCTCTTGTCCCTGCCGTCCTCCCCAGCCCCATCGACCAACGCCTGGGGCTGAGATCGAGGGTCAGGTGGCTTTGAGCTGAATCGCCCCACCTTGATCCTGCTGGCGCAGCCAGCTGAGGGCCTCCTGGAGGAACGCTCCCCATTGCAGCCGCTCCGCTTCAGCAGCCTTCGCCACCAGAAGAGGAACTTCAGCCTTGATCGCCTCCAGATCGGGTTCGCTCACGCCGACGTTGCGGGCCATCAGATCAGCCATGGCATGGCCGATGACCCGGGTGAGGTAGGCCGCGCTGAGGGCTTGCAGGGTGCCGCCCACCAGCCAGGTGGTCCCTTCCAGCTTGAAGGAGACGGCGAACGCCTGGCTGCTCCACTCCACGATCCCCAATGCCAGGGCGGCTTTGCCCACCTGCAGCGCAGCGGCTTGCAGCTGCTCCAGCGTCCAGGTGCAGCCCCAGAGGCGAGCCATGTCTCTGAGCATGAGGCCGTTGGCCACACTCAACACGAGCAGATCCAGGCTCATCGCTGGTGTGAGGAGCACCCCGGCGGCCACCAGCCATTGGGTGCGTTGTTGGAGCTGGCGCCACTGCACCCGGCGCAGCCGCTCGAGATCCGTCTGCCAGCTGGCATGGAGGTGTGCGAGGGAGCGACAGAGGGTCGTTTGTGGGAGGTGGGCACCTTCCTGTGCCAGCCACTGGGCGATCGGAGTGAGGCTGTTGCTGAGCTGATCGGGTTCCCCGCTCCAAACCAGGAGCCGGCTGGTGTTCATTCCTGGCCATTGGCTCTGGATGTCCAGCAGGCAGGTCTCTGGAGCTGGATGGGCGCCCACCTCGACGAGCAACCAAAGCGGCAGCTCCGCGGGCAGGGCATCGAGCCAGCGCAGGTCTGCCGCGATGAGCGGGGGCCGCAGATGGAAGATCAGGGCGTCACAGCTGGCAAAGGCGTCGCTCCATCGCCAGCGAGAACTGCTGCTGGGCAGCGGCTCGCTCACCAACAATTGAATCGGCAAGGGGCCTCGCAGGGCCGCTTGAATGGCTGGCAAATGGGCTGGCTCTGGTGGGATGGAACTCACCAGAGCCAGGCGGAGCTTCTGCCTTGTCCTTTGCTCCAACAGATCTGCGAGGGCAGCGGCGCGCCCCTCTGCCTGTTGAGGGTTGGCATCCAGCTGGTCAAATTGGCTGAGCAGGGCCTGGAAGCGTTCGTTCCAGCTCTCCACCGTCTTGGGCCGAAGTGGCAGGGAGCGGCTGAGCTGGCCCCTGGCCAGCCAGATCCAGCCACCGGCAAGGGCCCCGAGGCCCAACCAGGCTCCCCCCCCCGGGAGCCCGTGCAGAACCCCATCCACCAGCAAGCCTCCCGCACCGAGCAGCAGCACCTGTCGACCCCAAGGAGGCAGCCCCCCAAGCGCAGGCAAGCGTTCGATCGGTGCGAGCGCGGGAGCAGATGGGAGGGTGTGGTCCTTGGCGGTCACGACGGCTGAGGGGTGTGGGGCGCTTGGTCAGAGTCTCTAGCTTGGGGCTTCACCTCTTCTTGCACCAGTGCCAGGAACAGGAGTGCCAGGTGCGCGAGTCGTGAGGATCGGTGGCTGTCAGCAAACAAAGGCATCCGCACGGACGGGCACCCATGGCCGATCCAACAAAGGTATGGTTCTGAGGAAAATCTGAACATCGTCTGCCAACAACGGGATGGACAGCAGATGGACGGACAGCAAATGGATGGACAGTCCATGGACGGACAGTCCATGGATGGATAGCCAATCGCTCCCCAGCCGCTCCAGAACAGGTGCCTGGAGCCAGGGAGAAAAGCCTGGCGGCCCGGAGGCGCCAACCGAACGGCCAAGCCTGACCCCCTCCCAGAGCTTGCGGGCGGAAGCCTCGCTGGCCACTCTCCAGGCGGCCAGCGACTGGAGTGGCAATCTCCCTGTGCTTTTACTCGACCGCTGCTGGTTGCGACTCACCGTGCTGCCGGTTGACCAGTTGGCCGTGGCGGTTCCCCCGGATCTGAGCTGGTCGGCTCCCGAGCTGGAGCGTTATCGGCAGTTGTTGGAGTCGGGCTGCCCCTCCTGGCAAGCCCAGCAACACTGTTGGCTGGAATTTGGCCAAGAGGCCTGCCAACAGGCCTTGCGCCGCCTCTGGCAGGCCCAGGAGCATCCTCGCTGCGGGTGGTTGCTCAAGAACTACTTGGATTTTTTGACAGAGTATCGACATCGCTTCACAAGCGAACGTCCCCGCCCCCTGCCCTTGCTCGTCCTGGCCCGCTCCTCAGGCCGGCCAGGCTGCGCCAAAACTATTGAGCAGCATGGGCTGTTTTGGCTGCGTCCGGATCTCCACATCGATGAGCGGGCGATGCGTCACACTTGGCCTTGAATCCCAATGGCGGCATGGCCGAAGGCACTCCCTCCCCTTACCTCTCAGAACGCCAGAACACCGATGATTCCCCTCGTGGGGAGCGCTCTTCCGCACCTCGGGAAGGCGGGTTTCGCATCCGCCTGAGCGACAACGAGATGCGATCGGCTCGTGCCCTGCAGGAGGCCTTTGGCTTGCGCTCCACCGTGGCGGTGTTGGGGTTTGCCCTCCGCACCCTCGGCCAGCAGCTGGAGGAGGGCAAGCTTGAGGAGTTGGTGATCCAACACCGTGCCCAGGGTGGAGCCAAAGGGTCAGGCGGAGGGCGCCCGGAGGGCAGGCGCGAGCGACCTGAAGGCCGCGGCTCCGGAGGCCGTTGGCAGGAGAATTCTGGAAAGGGTGGTCGGGGCGGAGCCAAGGTGGATCCGTTTGCCCGGCCGAGCCGTCCTGCCGCCGCCCCTGATCTGGATCAGGAGCAGCCCGCCGAGATGGTGGCGTCGGAACCCGAGGCCGCGCCACTCGCGGTGGAGCCACCCGCCCCTGAAGAAGTTGCAGCCGACACATCAGCCGCCGCTGCTCCCGCAGCCGAAGCGGAGAACCCCGCTGTTGTCTCTGAAGCAGCCGCCGAGAGCCCTGAGGAGTGAGCGGGATGGCCCTGTCCTCCTCCGCAAGGCCAAGGGTGTTGTCAGGGGTTCAACCCACCGGGGCTCTCCATCTCGGCAACTGGTTGGGGGCCATCCGCAATTGGGTCGATCTACAGGACAACCACGACACGTATTTCTGCGTGGTCGATCTGCATGCCATCACCGTTCCCCACGAGCCGACCCAGCTTGCCGATCACACGCTGACGACGGCAGCGTTGTATCTGGCCTGCGGTATCGACCCCTCGCGCTCAACGGTGTTTGTGCAGAGCCACGTGAGCGCCCATGCCGAGCTCTGTTGGCTACTTAATGGCGTCACCCCGTTGAATTGGTTGGAGCGGATGATCCAATTCCGGGAAAAAGCAGTGAAGCAAGGGGATAATGTTTCAGCTGGATTATTAGATTATCCTGTGCTAATGGCCGCCGATATTCTGCTCTACAATGCCGATCGGGTCCCCGTTGGTGAAGATCAAAAGCAACATCTTGAGCTGGCGCGCGACATTGCCCAGCAACGCATCAATGCTCGCTTTGCCCCGAGGGATGCCTCCGGCGAGCCGATGCCGATCCTCAAGGTGCCCGACCCCCTCATCTTGAAGGAGGGTGCACGGGTGATGAGCCTCACCGATGGCAGAAGCAAGATGAGCAAGAGCGACCCAAACGAGGCTTCGCGCATCACCCTGCTCGACCCCCCTGATTTGATCGCCAAAAAAATCAAACGCGCCAAAACCGACCCGGTGATGGGTTTGGAATTTGACAATCCCGATCGACCAGAGGCGGACAACCTCCTCAGCCTTTACGCCCTCACCAGCGGCCAAAGCCGTGAGTCTGTGGCTGAGGAATGTGCCGCCATGGGCTGGGGCGCGTTCAAGCCGTTGCTGACGGAGGCCGTTGTGGCGGCCCTGAGCCCGATCCAAGAGCAATACCGCAGCTGGCGCGGCGATTCGGAACGGCTGGGTGCTGTGCTCGAGGAGGGCCGTCAGCGCGCCTCTTCGGTGGCCGAGGCGACCCTGGATCGGGTGCGCGATGCCATGGGTTTCTTGCCGAGGCGAGCGCTGATCTCTTCACCGGCTGATCTGAGCCGGTAGGTGCTCCTGGCCTGATGCGCAACTCCTTGGCAGGGGCACTAAGCACAACTTAACAATTTCTCCGGCTCTGATCACCGCCGCTGATGGTGTGTTGTGCATCGGTAGTCCCATTTCAATCCGGTTGATACAGGTCTTGGTCTTCCGCCAGAGCCCTTGCGGTAGCTGTGTTGGTCTCCTCGGCTGGGTCGAGCCCAGGCTTTGGTCAACACACTTCCCCTGGCTTGTCCAGCCCTGGGCGTTGGGGGGTGGTCAGCAGCGCGCTCCTCCGGCGAAGGTCTCTCGAGTCTTTGCATTCGACGGCTTGTTGTTCCACCCCTACCCCGATGGCTCCGCCAGGCGTGCTGGCTTCCTGGGCACCGTGCTCTTCATCGGCGCTCTGCCCATGGCCCCCGGCACCTTTCTGGCCTCCGCTCAGGCTCCGGCTCCCGAGGTGCGTCAGGTCGTGGCGCCCGCCCAAAAGGGGCCAACAGTCCGTGGGGTTGGGGACGAGCAGGCCTACCCCATCACCCCGCAGCGTCGGGCGTTGCTCAACACCATCCGCTACGCCGAGGGCACCTGGGTGGGGGGGAGCGATGAGGGCTATCGGGTGATCTACGGCGGAAGCCGGGTGAGCCGCCTGGATCGCCATCCGGAGATCACCGTGAGACGCACTTATGTGAGTGCTGCCGCCGGCGCCTACCAATTTCTTCCGGTTACCTGGCACGAAGCGGCCAGAAGACTTCGTCTGTCGGATTTCGGGCCCCGCAACCAGGATCAGGCCGCCCTCTACCTGATGGAAAAACGTGGAGCCCTGGCCTCCTTTGATCGCCAAGGTCTCACCCACGACGTTTTGGCCCGTCTGGCGCCGGAATGGGCCTCACTGCCTGCATCCCATGGTGGGAGCTACTACGGACAGCCTGTGAAGACCGTGACAGAACTCAAGCGCTTCTACACGGGCGAACTGCAGCGACTGCAGCAGTCCTAGGGCTCTCGATAAACGACTCTGCCCCGTTCGTCATTGCCCACATCCAGGAGCTCGAGCTGCAGCAGCTTTTCGATTTCCCGCTGCAAGCTGGGTCCATCGAGGTGGGATGGCAGGTCGAGTTCAATCAGAGCATCGTTGAGGGTGAAGCCTTTCTCTCCTGTCTGACGGGCCAGCCGAAGCAGCTGGCGGTCGATCGGCGGGAGGGCCGCAACGGAGCCGAAGGCCATGTGGATCTGCCGATTGGCTCTCTCCACCATGCCCGGGATCAGGAGCAGATCCACAAACTGTCCAATCCCGCAGAGCCCAAACGTGAACAGCCAGAGAAAACCGGAGAAAGGCTTGCGGTTGTAGATCCGATGAATGCCACAGATCCCCACCAGGGAGAGGCACCACAGCCCGTAGCTGAGGGCCAGGCTGCGGCGCTCCTCTGGGGTCCCTTGAGGGGGAGCGCCCGGGACACTGACAGGTTGGCGGGGGCTCACTGGGGCCGGGGCAGATGAGAATGCATCAATTGTCTGATCAATCTTGGCCAGCCGGACAGAGGCGGATTGCCGCGCCTGGGGCCGGTTGGCAGGGCTCCCTAGGATTGAGGTCTGAGGATGTTTTTTGAGTGGCTGGTTCTTTGAGCAGTTCCCCTGCGGCTCCTGCGGCTTCTGCGGCTCCCTCCAGCAAGGGGGCAGAGCCTCCGGTTGGGAAAGAGATTCATCTTCCAAAAACCAGCGAGGATGCCAACCTGTTGCGCATCCGCCATTCCATGAGCCATGTGATGGCCATGGCTGTGCAGAAGCTCTTCCCCCAAGCCAAAGTCACCATCGGCCCTTGGACCGAAAGCGGCTTCTACTACGACTTTGACCATCCGGAGCCGTTCAGTGAGGCCGATCTGAAGGCCATCAAAAAGGAGATGGTGCGGATCATCGGCCAGCAGCTGCCCCTGGAGCGAATCGAGGTGAGCCGCGCCGAAGCCGAGAAGCGGATCCAGGCACAAAACGAACCCTACAAACTTGAAATCCTGGCAGGGCTCAACGAACCCATCACCCTCTACACCCTCGGCGAGGGCTGGTGGGACCTCTGTGCCGGTCCTCACGTGGCCAACACCCGGGAGCTCAACCCCCACGCCTTTGCGTTGGAGAGTGTGGCCGGCGCCTATTGGCGAGGGAATGAGGCCAATCCCCAGCTGCAGCGCATCTATGGCACCGCCTGGGAAACCCCCGAACAGCTGGAAGAAGATCGACGCCGCAAGGCGGAGGCGCTCCGTCGAGACCACCGCCGCCTCGGCAAGGACCTCGATCTGTTTTCCATCGAAGATGAAGCGGGAGCTGGTTTGGTCTTCTGGCACCCACGCGGGGCCCGCATGCGTCTGTTGATCGAGGACTTCTGGCGTCAGGCCCACTTTGATGACGGCTATGAGCTGCTTTACACCCCCCATGTGGCAGACCGCAGCCTTTGGCAAACCTCAGGCCATCTCGACTTCTATGCCGAGTCGATGTTTGGTCCGATGGCAGTCGATGAGCGGGCGTATCAGATCAAGCCCATGAATTGCCCCTTCCATGTGCTGACCTACGCCAGCCGACTGCGGAGCTATCGGGAGTTGCCGATCCGCTGGGCGGAGCTGGGAACGGTGTATCGCTACGAACGCCCTGGCGTGATGCACGGCTTGATGCGGGTGCGCGGCTTCACCCAGGACGACGCCCACGTTTTCTGTTTGCCCGATCAGATTGGAGCGGAGATTTTGCGGGTGCTCCATCTCACCGAGCGCATCCTCTCCACCTTTGACTTCCGCCGTTACGAGATTCACCTCTCCACCCGCCCGGAAAAGTCGATCGGCGAGGACAGCGTCTGGGAGCTGGCCACCCAGGGACTGGTGGATGCTCTGCGCTGCAAGGGATGGGACTACAAGCTGGACGAAGGTGGCGGAGCGTTCTATGGCCCGAAAATCGATCTGAAGATTGAAGATGCCATCGGTCGGCTATGGCAGTGCTCCACCATCCAGCTGGATTTCAACCTGCCCGAGCGCTTCAATCTGCACTACGTCGCTGCCGATGGCTCCCGCCAGCGGCCGATCATGATTCATCGAGCGATCTTCGGATCCCTGGAGCGCTTTTTCGGGATCATGACCGAAAACTACGCCGGTGATTTTCCCTTCTGGTTGGCGCCTGAGCAGGTGCGTCTCCTCCCTGTCAGTGATGCGGTGTTGCCCTGGGCGGAAACGGTGTTGGCGCAGCTCAAAGACGCGGGCATTCGCGTCAGCCTCGACCGCAGTGGTGAGCGATTGGGCAAGTTGATTCGCACCGGTGAACAGATGAAAATTCCGCTGCTCGCTGTGATCGGGGCCAAGGAGGCCGAAAGCGAAGCCGTGAGCCTGCGGAGCCGGCGTGAGGGCGATCTCGGCATGGTCAGCCTTGAGCGAGTCCTGCAGGCGGCCCGCCAGGCCAATGCAGGCAGGGCTGCCTCCCTGGCGCTTGCGGAGGGGATCACGGCGTGACCACCCTGCTGGCCGGTGACATCGGCGGCACCAAGACTCTGCTCAGCCTCTACCGCACATCAGCCTCGGGCCTGGAGTGCCTCCACGAAGCCCACACCCCCTCGGGAGCCTGGAGCCATCTGGCCCCCCTGGTGGAGGATTTTCTTTCCCGACCAGCCGTCGCCTCCCTCCCCCCTCCCCGTGCGGCCTGCTTTGCCGTGGCTGGCCCGGTGCAACAGGGCCAGGCCTTGCTCACCAACCTGAATTGGCACCTGGATGCAGGGCATCTGGCTCAAGCCTGTGGGTTGCCCGTGGTGGAGCTGGAAAACGATTTCGCCGTGTTGGTCTATGGCCTGCCCCACCTGCAGGCGCACCAGCTGGCGCCGGTGAAGGGCGGTCAGGCCCTCGAGGCCTCCCCCCGCTTGGTGCTTGGTGCCGGGACGGGCCTGGGTGTCGCCGTCGGTGTGGAGGGGGCGAACGGGTTGCTGGCTCTCCCCACCGAAGGCGGTCATGGCACGTTTGCTCCACGCTCGGAAGAGGAGTGGCGACTGGCCCGTTGGCTCAGCGCCGATCTGGGGGTGGAACGCCTCTCCATTGAGCGCGTGGTCAGCGGCACAGGCCTGGGTGCGGTGGCCCGCTGGCTTCTGGCGGAACGCCACCCAGCGGGCGATCATCCCCTCTGGGATGGCCTGCGCGACGGGGGGGTGGAGGATTGGCCAGGGGCTGTGGCGGCAGCGGCGGAGGCTGGCGATTCCCTGGCCCTGGAAGCGCGCCAACTCTGGCTGGGGGCCTATGGATCAGCCACGGGCGATTTGGCTCTCACCACGCTCTGCAGGGGGGGCATCTGGCTGGCTGGTGGCACGGCCGCCAAGCAACTGGAAGGGTTGCGCTCGCCTGCCTTTCTCGATCCGTTGTTGTCGAAAGGCCGGCTGCGCTCCCAGCTGGAGCCGATCCCCATCCAGGCCATCACCGATCCGGCGGTGGGGGTCTTCAGTGCGGCCTGTCGCGCCGCGATGCTGCTCGCCTGACCTGCACCCCATGGGCCATGGATCTGGCCTCGAGCGGGAGGGAGCAAGTGGAATGGGACACTGGCATCATCTGAGCGAGGTCTATGGCACAACCCCCGATCGGTGAGGGGGTCGTCGTGGATGTCCCCGCCACCACAGCCAACATTGGCCCCGGCTTTGATTGCCTCGGGGCGGCCCTTGACCTCAACAACAGGTTCGAGCTGCGCGTGGTGGAGGGGGGGGTGGACCGTTTTGACCTGCACATTGACGGACCCGAGGGATCCCACCTCCGCGGGGGACCTGACAACCTCATTTACCGCTCCGCCCAAAAGGTCTGGCGCGAAGCCGGCGTGGAACCTGTGGGCCTGGAGGCGAGGGTGAGGCTCGCTGTGCCACCGGCCCGCGGCCTTGGCAGCAGTGCGGCGGCCATTGTGGCTGGCTTGATTGGCGCCAATGCCTTGATCGGCGACCCCCTTGGGCGGGAGAAGCTGCTCGAGCTGGCCATCGCCATTGAGGGCCATCCCGACAACGTGGTTCCCACCCTTCTGGGCGGCCTGTGCCTCACGGCCAAAACGGCTGTGCCCAACTGGCGTGTGATGCGCAGCGAGTGGCATCCCTCCGTGCAGGCGGTGGTGGCCATCCCTGGAATCCGCTTGAGCACTTCAGAAGCCCGCCGGGCCATGCCCC
This sequence comes from Cyanobium sp., assembly GCA_046081785.1. GTDB lineage: Bacteria > Cyanobacteriota > Cyanobacteriia > PCC-6307 > Cyanobiaceae > Cyanobium. Next base: position 4,785 of record JBJTWN010000092.1, on the reverse strand, counting down.
GCAGCATCCCGATCGCCGATGCGGTCACCAATCTGGGAAGCCTCACGCTGTTGTTGCGGGGCCTGCGTACGGGGGAAGGAGAGCTGATCCGCGATGGCCTGAACGATCGCATCCATGAGCCCTACCGGTGGGGCCTGATTCAAGGCGGCCGGGAGGTGCGTCAGGCGGCCCTCGATGCTGGTGCCTGGGGGTGTGTGATCAGTGGTGCGGGCCCCAGCCTTCTTGCCCTGGCTGCGGAGGAGCAGGCGCAGCAGATTGGTCAAGCCATGGTGTCGGCCTGGGAAGCGAACGGTGTGACGAGCCGCCATGTGGTGCTCGGACCCCAGCTCAGTGGCAGCTCTTGGACCCCCCTTCCGGCGGCGAATGAGCCGGCAGTGGCCCCTGGCAAGCGCCAGGTGGCTGCCGGCCCGGCCGCGGCCAGCCGAAGCCGGGCCCGAGGCCGCCAGGGGTGAACGGCACCCAGCGGCTGAAGTAAGTAGATATGCTCACCGCCGTATCGCCAAATGCCTGGTCTCCCTCCCCAGTCCCCGGTCCGGGGATGTTCCTTTCTCCCCCTTTCCCCCGAGTTGTGATGGACGGCGCCCTCCCTCTGCTGGCCACCTCCGCAGCGACGGTGCCTCCAGACTTCCCTTGGCTGAGCCTGATTGTGCTCCTGCCAGCTGCGGCAGCACTGTTGATCCCCCTGCTGCCTGGTGATCCAGCCGATCCACGGCCCCCTCGGCTCGTTGCGTTTGGCGTGTTGCTGGTCGACCTGCTCTTGATGGGGTGGACCTTCAGCCAACACTTCGATGGCTCCTTGAGCTCCCTCCAGCTGGTGGAACGGGTGAATTGGGTGCCAGCGATCCATTTGGAGTGGTCGCTTGCGGCCGATGGCCTTTCCGCGCCCTTGGTGGTGCTCAGCGGTTTGGTCACCCTGTTGGCTGTTGCTGCCAGCTGGAACGTGAGCCGCAAGCCTCGGCTCTACTTCTCGCTCCTGTTGGTGCAGGCCTCAGCCCAGGCCATGGTGTTTCTCTCGCAAGACTTTCTGCTCTTCTTCCTGGCCTGGGAGTTGGAACTGGTGCCGGTGTATCTGTTGATTGCGATCTGGGGAGGCTCCCAGAGGCAATATGCGGCCACCAAATTCATTCTTTACACAGCAACGGCTTCCCTGTTGATCCTGGCGAGCGGCTTGGCCCTGGCCCTTTCAGGAGACACGTTCACCCTCAACCTCAGCGAGCTGGCGGGCCGCTCACCCGGCGGCAGCTTTGGCTTGCTCTGTTATCTCGGTTTCCTGATCGGTTTTGGCGTGAAGTTGCCCATGTTTCCTCTTCACACCTGGCTCCCTGATGCCCACGGCGAAGCGAATGCGCCGGTTTCGATGCTGCTGGCGGGTGTGTTGCTGAAAATGGGTGGCTACGCCTTGCTGCGCTTCAACGTGCAAATGCTCCCCGAGGAGCACATGCGGCTGGCGCCTGCCTTGATGGTGTTGGGCATTGTCAACATCATCTGGGGCGCTCTCAATGCTTTCGCCCAGGACAACGTCAAGCGGCGCATTGCCTGCAGCTCGGTCAGCCACATGGGCTTTGTGCTTTTGGGGATTGGCGCGGTGGATGCCCTGGGATTGAGCGGGGCGATGCTCCAGATGATCAGCCATGGCTTGATTGCCGCCGCGATGTTCTTCGTGACAGGTGTGTTTTACGAGCGCACAAAGACCCTTTCCATTCCCAATATGGGCGGTTTGGCAAAGGTGCTGCCCATCACCTTTGCCTTTTTCCTGGCCAGCTCCTTGGCGTCGTTGGCCCTGCCAGGCATGAGTGGTTTTGTGAGTGAAATCACCGTGTTTCTCAGCATCACAGCCAACGGTGATCTCACGCCCGGCTTCCGAGTGATCACGATCGTGTTGGCGGCCATCGGCTTGGTGCTCACCCCTGTGTATTTGTTGTCGCTTTGCCGGCGCGTCTTTTTTGGCCCGCGCATTCCGGCGCTGGCCATGGTGGGAGACATGACCCCCCGGGAGTTGGTGATCGCCATGAGCTTGCTGGTGCCCACCCTAGTGATCGGCTTCTGGCCGAGGGTGGCCATCGATTTCTACGAGGCCAGCACCAACGCCCTCTCCGGACGTCTCGCCAGTCAAACGGTTGCGCTGTTGACGGGCTTGCCGCCCCTGGCCTAGCCCCCAGCTGACCGGCTGGTGGGTTGGAATGGCGGGAAGTCCATCAAATCAGCTGCTCCCTTTCGCATGAGCGTCACCCTTGAGCGTCCTGCCCTTTTGGCAGGAGAAGGCCTCCCGCACTTTGAGGCGATTACTCCCGATCAGATCGAGCGACACATCCCGGATCTGCTCAGCCAGTTGGAGAGCGAACTCAGCAGCCTCGAAGCCCAGTTTTCAGCCGCGATCCAAGCCGGCCAACCCCTCCTTTGGCATGAGGTGATGGATCCGCTCCATCGCCTCACCGAGCGCCTGCGTTGGAGCTGGGGGGTGGTGGGCCACCTCAACGGGGTGTGCAACAGCCCCGAGTTGAGGGAGGCCCATGCCAGTCAGCAGGCGGCCGTTGTGGCGTTTGGCCAGCGCTGCGGCCAGAGCCAGGTGATCTATTCCATTCTGCGGGCCATGCAGGCCCAGGGAGGGTGGGACGGCACCCAGCAACGGATCCTCGACGCTGAGCTGCGGGAGATGGAGCTGCGGGGCGTGGGGTTGCAGGGGGAGGCACAGGTGGCGTTCAACGCCGCCAGCCAGGAGCTGGCGGAGCTGGCCACCCGCTTTGGCAATCAGCTCTTGGATGCCACCAGCGCCTGGACCCTCACCCTCACCACCCCTGAAGAGGTGGAGGGTCTGCCGTCCAGCCTGTTGGAGCAATTGGCCCAAGCGGCCCGGCAGGGGGAGATCCGCAGCGCCGATGGTCGTGAAGCCAGCGCTGAGCAGGGTCCGTGGCTGATGGGCTTGGACATGCCTCGCTATGGGCCCTTCCTCCAATACAGCCGCCGGCGGGATCTGCGGGAAAAGGCCTACCGGGCCCATGTGAGTCGGGCTTCCGGGGAGGAGGGGGGCAACTGGCCCTTGATTCATCGCATCCTGGAGTTGCGCCGCGAGCAGGCCCAGCGCCTGGGCTACGCCAACTGGGCCGAGGTGAGCCTGGCCTCGAAGATGGCTGGCTCCGAAGCCGAAGTGGAGCAGTTGCTGGAGGATTTGCGCGCGGCCTCGTTCCCCGCCGCCCAGCGCGAGCTGGAGGAGCTGCGGGCCTGCGCCGAGCGGGCCGGCGCGCCGGAGGCGAGCGACTTTCAGCCCTGGGATGTGAGTTTTTGGGCGGAGGTGCGCCGCAAGGAGCTGTTTTGCCTCGACAGTGAGGCCCTGCGGCCCTGGTTTCCCCTGCCCAGGGTGTTGGAGGGTCTGTTCGGGCTGTGCGACCGGCTCTTTGCCATCCAAATCGAAGCGGCCGATGGCCAGGGGCCGGTGTGGCACCCCGACGTGCGCTTTTTCCGCGTCAACGATCGCGACACGGGCCGGCCCATTGCCGCCTTCTACCTGGATCCCTACAGCCGCCCCGGCAGCAAGCGGGGTGGGGCCTGGATGGATGAGTGCCTGGTGCGGCAGGTGAAGCCGGATGGCACCCCGGTGCTGCCGGTGGCCTATCTCGTCTGCAACCAGAGCCCGCCGGTGGGCGAGACCCCCAGCCTGATGACCTTCCAAGAGGTGGAGACCCTCTTCCACGAATTTGGCCATGGGCTGCACCACATGCTCACCACGGTGGAGCGCCCCCAAGCGGCGGGCATCAACAACGTGGAGTGGGATGCGGTGGAGCTGCCGAGCCAGTTCATGGAGAACTGGTGTTACGACCGGGCCACGCTGATGGGCATGGCGCGCCACTGGCAAACCGGTGAACCCCTGCCGGAGCAGGAATTCGCCAAGCTGCAGGCGGCGCGCACCTTCATGGGCGGGGCGGCCACGCTGCGCCAGGTGCATTTCGCCCTCACCGACCTGCGCCTGCACAGCCAATGGCACCCGGAGTGCGGCCAAACTCCCGAGCAACTGCGCCGTGAGGTGGCGCGCACCACCACCGTGCTGCCGCCGATCGAGGAGGACGCCTTTCTCTGCAGCTTTGGCCACATCTTTGCCGGCGGCTATTCGGCCGGCTACTACTCCTACAAGTGGGCCGAAGTGCTCAGCGCCGATGCTTTCAGCGCCTTTGAGGACGTGGGCCTCGAGAATGAGGAGCTGATCCGCGCCACCGGCCGCCGCTTCCGCGACACCGTGCTCAGCCTGGGGGGCAGTCGCCATCCGGCGGAGGTGTTTGAGGCCTTCCGGGGCCGGGGACCCTCGGCGGAGGCGTTGATTCGCCACACGGGGTTGGCGGAGTAAGGCGATGCGGCAGTGGGGGGCCCAGGTGGAGGGGGTGGAGCTGGGCAACGCCTGGGCCCTGCGCTCTCCAGACACCCCCCACACCAACTGGCTGGTGGGGGATCATCCCGGAATTCCGGTGGATTCGCTGCGCTCTTTGCGGCACGGCGGCCATCCCCTGGGGGCTCAACCCGTTGCAGACCTGGCCCTGAAATGGTTTGTCCACTCCCCTTCCGACCCCCCGGAGTGGGGGGAAGCCAAGCCGATCAGCACGGGGCGCACGCTCTCCCTGCTCGCCGGGGAGGGGGCGTTTGAATTGCGCTTTTGGCGGGGGGAGGAGGAGCTGGTGGTGCTGCTTGAGCAGCCCGGGGATTTTGTGCTTTGGGGGGCGGGAATCGGCCACCGCTGGCGGGCTTTGCAGCCTTCGGTGCTGATGACGTTGCGGTGGAGCGTTCTGGCCGGAGATGGGG